>JBAUMA010000380.1:0-1690 GCA_049578485.1 Specibacter sp. | reverse complement strand
GCCCTGGCCGCCGCCGCTGAGATGGAACTGGCCAAGCGCCCCACGGTTCCCGACGTGGGACCGAACAACATTGGCACCACCCCGAACGTGATCATCCCCTCCGTGGGTGACGGCGTCTTCGAAGTGTTTACCACCGCTGCCCAGAAGCGCTACGACACCTGGCTGAACCTGAGCCCTGTGGCGTCGGCCAGCACGTTCCCGGCCACCGCCTCCTCATCATTGCCCACCTACAGCAACAACAACGTGGGCAAGATGGTCGACGGCGACCCGGCCAGCCTCTGGTGGTCAAGCCAGCCCCCGGCCGTCGGGTCCGCCGTGACCATTGACCTCGGTGCCGTCAAGCAGGTGGGCAAGGTCCTCATCCAGCAGGCCGGCTCCGACACCAGCGCCGGGGACATGTTCTACCACGCCCGGGTCGAGTACTCCACGGACAACACCAACTGGACTGCGGCGGGCACGTACGACAGCAAGCCGCGCATTGAACAAAGCTTCGACACCCCCGTGGCTGCCCGCTACATCCGCATGGTCGCCACGGCCGTGAACCCCGGCGGCCAGTGGGTCCAGGTCCGCGAATTCAAGGCCTTCGAGGCCGCGCAGCGGATCACCACCAACCTGCCCGGGGCCAATGGAACCGGCGCGCAGAACGCCTTCGATGCCTCGATTGCAACCGCCTTCGAAGCGGCCGCGGCACCCGTGGACGGCTCGCACCTGACGTACACCCTGGATGCCCCCGCAGCCATGAAGTCAGTGGCGGTTGTTGGCAAGCTTGACGGTGAGCTGCAGGTCAAGTCCGACGGTGAATGGGTCACCCTGGGTGCATTGGATCCGTCCCGGAGTTTCCAGGAAGCCGTCCTGGACCAGGGAGACGTTTCGGCGCTGCGCATCATGTTCACCCCCGCCGCGGCAGCCCGTGCCGCTGCCGCGGGGCCAGTGGTCTACGAGCTGGGCCTGCGTGCCACCGGCCCCGTCGGAGACGGGCCCTACGTTGGCGACGTCGTCGAACCGACCGCGACCCCCACCCCCACGGAATCGGCAACACCTGGGCCCACCGAATCGGCGACGCCAACCCCCACGGAATCCCAGTCGCCGGAACCGACGGAGTCGGAAACGCCGTCGGCCACGCCGTCAGCCACGGGATCGGCTACGCCGTCGGTCACGGCCAGCTCAAGCGCCTCGCCCACAGCCACTGGGGCCGCAACCATGGGCACTGCCACCGCGGGTGCGGCAACCACGGCCGCCGGCAACGCGGATGGCAGCCTCGCCAATACCGGTTTCAGCCTCGGTGCGGCAGGCGCGATTGCCATGATGCTGATGCTCGGCGGCCTGCTCCTGGCACGCCGGCGCACCTCGCGCCAGCACTGACAACACCCTGGGAGCGGCAGCACGCGCGGCCGCTCCCGGGCGCCCGGCATGAACGGCGGGCCGGCAACTAAACATTGCGGCTTGTGAAAAGCGTTGGGGGAGACCACCTTGGAAAGGTGGCATCCCCCAACGCTTTTTTGCGTCCGGCCGCGCCGGCCCTGCCCCTGGGCGTCACGCATTGGCCCGCGACAGGGGGCGGGGGTAAACTCAAGCCGCAATTCAAACACGCCAGGGGAGCGTCTACCCGACCTGGGTACCGGCGCTGAGAGTGCGGTTCGCCGCAGACCCTCGAACCTGCTCCGGCTAGTACCGGCGAAGGGAGTCGAGT
>JBAUMA010000379.1:0-2739 GCA_049578485.1 Specibacter sp. | reverse complement strand
CACCTATGGTGAACCCCGCAAGGCCATTGCCTGCCGGCGCATGAGCGGCGGCGTGCTACTTGCCCAGGAACTTCTCGAAGCCCTTGGGCAGGTTCATGCTCGACGGGTCAAAGTCCTCATTGCCGGCGCCAAACGCCGCACCCGTGGGCAGGGCTTTGGGCGCGTTGGCCTTTTCCTGGGCGGCCTTCAGCTCGGCGGCAGCCTTGGCCGGGTTGCCCGACTTGGCTTTCTTTTTGGGGTTTTGCTTACCTTTGCGGGCACTGTTGAACCCGCCCGGGCCGGCCATGCCGGGCATCCCCGGAATGCCGCCGCCCTGGGCCATTTTCTTCATCATCTTCTGGGCCTGGCCGAAACGCTCCAGCAGGCCATTGACCTCGGAGACGTGCACACCGGAGCCCTTGGCGATGCGGGCGCGTCGGGAGCCGTTCATGATCTTCGGCGCAACACGCTCGTGCGGGGTCATGGAGCGGACAATGGCTTCAACCCGGTCAATCTCGCGCTCGTCGAAGTTCTCCAGCTGCTGGCGGATGTTTGCCGCGCCGGGCATCATCATCAACATCTTCTTCATGGAACCCATTTTGCGGATCTGCTGCATCTGAGCCAGGAAGTCATCGAGCGTGAAGTCCTCCTGGTCGGCGAACTTCTTCGCCATCCGCTCGGCTTCGCCCTTGTCCCAGTTCTTCTCGGCCTGCTCGATGAGCGTGAGCACGTCGCCCATGTCCAGGATGCGGCTGGCCATGCGGTCCGGGTGGAACAGTTCAAAGTCATCCAGCGACTCGCCTGTGGAGGCGAACATGACGGGCTTGCCGGTGATCGAGGCCACCGAGAGGGCCGCACCGCCGCGGGCGTCGCCGTCGAGCTTGGACAGCACGACGCCGGTGAAGTTCACGCCTTCGTTGAACGCCTGGGCCGTGTTAACCGCGTCCTGGCCGATCATGGCGTCAATGACGAACAGGACTTCGTCAGGGTTGATGGCGGCGCGGATGTCCGCGGCCTGCTGCATCAGTTCGGCGTCGATGCCGAGGCGTCCGGCGGTGTCGACAATGACGACGTCGTACAGCTTGGTGCGTGCCTCTTCAACACCGGCCCGTGCGACGGCGACGGGATCGCCGGTGGCGTGTTCGTGTTCGCTGCTGACGCCCGGGTGCGGGGCGAAAACGGGCACGCCGGCGCGCTCACCGTTGACCTGGAGCTGCTTGACGGCGTTGGGGCGCTGGAGGTCGGCGGCAACGAGCAGGGGGCTGTGGCCCTGGCTCTTGAGCCACTTCGACAGCTTTCCGGCCAGGGTGGTCTTACCGGCACCCTGCAAACCGGCCAGCATGATGACGGTGGGCGGGTTCTTGGCCAGGTTGATGCGGCGGGTCTGGCCGCCAAGAATCGTGACGAGCTCGTCGTTGACGATCTTCACGATCTGCTGCGCAGGGTTCAGCGCCTCGTTGACCTCGGAGCCGAGGGCACGTTCACGGACGCGTGCGGTGAACTCGCGCACCACGGGAACGGCAACGTCGGCGTCCAGCAGGGCGCGGCGGATTTCCCGTACGGTGGCATCGACGTCGGCTTCGCTGAGCCGGCCCTTGCCACGGAGGTTCTTGAACGTTGCTGTCAGCCGGTCAGATAGGGAGTTGAACACGCGCCGTGTACTTCTTTCGTCTGGGTACTGCCAACACCCGCGCGGCCCGGCCGTGAGGGCCAAGCCGCGTGCGGCAGGTGCGGCGTTCGAATTTCAGGATGAGAACGGCGGGCAGCCCTTTGACAAGCCGGCCCGCTCCCTTTCCTGTGGGACTCAACTATCAAGGGTATCAACTGCCGGGCCCCGTTGGGTGCATCAGGGGCATGCCGCAGCCGATTGATTTCCAGCCGGGCCCCGGTGGCGGAATCTTTTGGGCCATGCTGTCCGGGCTGCCCTGAAAATCCCGTCTCGAGGTGGCATGCTGGTTCCGTGACGAAAACCACCGCGATTCCCAGTCAGTCCACGTCCCCCGCCAAGAACGACGGCGCGTCCCCGGCCCCTGAAGGCTCGCGGACGGGCGAGCGGATCAAGACCCTCGTCATTCTGGGCGCCTCGGGCGACTTGACCGGGCGGCTGTTGCTGCCCGGCGTCGCCCGCTTGATCGCCTCAGGCCGCGCGCCCGGGCTGACGCTTGTCGGGGCCGGCAGCGACGACTGGTCCCCCGGGCAGTGGCAGGACCGGCTCACCGGCAGCTTCGCCGACGCGTTGGCGCCCGGAGGCCAATCCACCGACGCCGGCATCAAGGAACTGCGATCCGTGCAAAAACACAGCTCCTACCACCAGCTCGACGTCACGGCCAAAGGCACCCTGGGCGCGTTCCTGGCCACCGTCGAGGGGCCCGTGGCGTTGTACTTTGCCTTGCCGCCGGCCGTGAGCCAAAAGGCCTGCGAGGTATTGCGGAAGAAGGACCTGCCGACAGGCACTCGGCTCGTGATGGAAAAGCCGTTCGGCTCCAGCAGCGAATCCGCCCGTACCCTCAATGAAACCTTGGCGACGCTGGTCGCGGAGGACCATATTCACAGGGTGGATCACTTCCTGGGCAAGTCCACGGTGCTGAACATCATGGGCCTGCGCTTTGCCAACAGGCTGCTGGAACCGTTGTGGAACGGCGAACACATCCAAAAGGTGGAGATCATCTTTGACGAGGACCTGACCCTTGAAAACCGGGCGCGCTATTACGATCACGCTGGTGCCGGCAAGGACATGATCCAAAGCCATCTGCTGCAGAT
>JBAUMA010000378.1:0-6299 GCA_049578485.1 Specibacter sp. | reverse complement strand
CCCATGGTCCCCATGGGCGAACCGGCCTTTTCGATTCCGCTAGACCAATTCAGCTAGACCGATTCCGCTATACCAGGAGCGTTGCGCCTGGAATGGCGTTGAGCAGGTCCTGCGTGTACGTCTGGCGCGGGTTGCTGAACACCTCGTCGGTGGTCGAGGTCTCCACGATCCGGCCACGCTGCATGACACACACGTTGTCCGCGATCTGGCGGACCACGGCGAGGTCGTGGGTGATGAACAGATACGTCAAGCCCAGCTCATGCTGGAGCTCAGTGAGCAGGTTCAACACCTGTGCCTGCACCAGCACATCCAGCGCGGACACGGCCTCGTCACAGATGATCACGTCCGGGTTCAACGCCAGTGCACGCGCAATGGCGATGCGTTGGCGTTGGCCGCCGGAGAGTTCATTCGGGTAGCGGTGCATGGTGGAGGCAGGCATGGACACCTGGTCCAGCAGCTCGCGGACCTTTTTCTCCCGGGACTTGGCGTCGCCGATCTTGTGGATCTTCAGCGGCTCCTCGATGGTCCGGTAGATGTTGAACATCGGATCCAGCGAACCGTACGGATCCTGGAAGATGGGCTGCACCCGACGGCGGAAGTCAAAGAGTGCCTTGCCCTTCAGTGAGGTCACATCGACGCCGTCGAACAGGATGCTGCCCTCGGTGGGTGCCAACAGGCTCAGCGCCATCTGGGCCACCGTGGACTTGCCCGAGCCGGACTCCCCCACAATGGCCATGGTGGTGCCGCGCTTGACGTTGAAGGTGACATCGTCAACAGCCTTGAAGTCGGTCGACTTGCCGAGCGCGCCGCGGAGCTTGAACACCTTGGTCAGGTTCTTGACCTCAATGAGGGTCTCCCCCGCTGCGGCACCCTTGGGACCGGCCTTGGCAGCCGCCTTGGCCGACGACGGCGCAGCCAGAGTTGCCGACGGCGCTTCCGCACGTGCCTCCGTCACCTTGGTCGACTTCAGGCGCCGAGACGACAGCGAGGGGGCGGAATTGACCAGTCGCTGCGTGTACGGGTGCTGCGGGTTACGCAGGATCTCCAGTGCGGGACCCGACTCAACCACCTGACCCTTGTACATGACCACGACTTTTTCGGCACGTTCGGCGGCAAGGCCAAGATCGTGCGTAATGAGCAGCACGGCCGTGCCAAGCTCGGTGGTCATCCGGTCCAAGTGGTCAAGGATCTGGCGCTGCACCGTCACGTCAAGGGCCGACGTCGGCTCATCGGCGATGAGCAGGCGGGGCCGGCAGGCCAGGCCGATGGCGATCAGCGCACGCTGGCGCATGCCGCCGGAGAACTCGTGCGGGTACTGCTTGGCACGGGTTGCCGCGTCCGGCAGGCCGGCCTCGGAGAGAACTTCGACCACGCGCTCCTTGGAGTTGGCCCCGTCGAGACCGTTGGCCTTGAGCGTCTCCTTGACCTGGAAGCCGATCTTCCACACCGGGTTAAGGTTCGACATGGGGTCCTGGGGAACCATGCCGATGGAATTTCCACGCAGTTCAATGATGCGCTTGTCGCTGGCGTTGGTGATGTCCTCGCCGTCGAAAATGATCTGGCCGCCGCTGACCCGCCCGTTGGAGGGCAGCAGGCCGATGGCCGCCAGTGCCGTGGTGGACTTGCCCGAACCGGACTCGCCCACAATGGCCACGGTCTCGCCGGGCATGATGGTCAGGTGCGCATTGCGCACCGCATTGACCGGTCCGTTCTGCGTGTCGAAGGTGATGGCCAAATCCCGGATTTCGAGAAGGGGCGCATCATTGTTGGCGGACGAAACAGACGTGCCGTTTTGATTGTTTGACATGGCCGTCACCGCTTCCTTGCTTTGGGATCGAGGGCGTCACGAAGCGCGTCGCCCAGCATGATGAAGCTCAACACGGTAATGGACAGGGCAACTGCCGGCCAGAGCAGAACGGACGGGTTGTTGCGGACCTGCGGCTGCGCATCGGCGATGTCATTGCCCCAGGACATGACGGTCCCCGGCAGGCCAATACCCAGGAAGGACAGCGTTGCCTCGGCCACGATGAACGTGCCCAAGGAGATGCTGGCCACCACGATGACGGGTGCAAGCGAGTTGGGGATGACATGCCGGACCAGGGCGCTGGCGCGGGAAAGCCCCAATGCCTTGGAGGCCGTGACGAAGTCCGCGTTGCGGTTCTCGATGACGGCACCGCGGGTGATGCGGGCAATCTGCGGCCAGCCGAAACTCACCAAGGTGATCACAACCGTCCAAACACTGCGGTTGTCACGGAAGAAAGGCAACTGGTTGATGACGATTGCGCCGAGGATCAGCGGCAGGGCGAAGAAGATGTCACCCAAGCGGGCCAGGATGGCGTCGAGCCAGCCACCGTAGTAGCCGGCCAGTGCACCCATGATGCCGCCGATGATGAGTACGCCGATGGTGGTGAACACACCGACCATGAGGGATGCGCGCGTGCCGTAGATCATGCGGGCATACACGTCACAGCCCTGGAGCGTAAAGCCAAGGGGGTGGCCGGGTGCAGGACCGTTCGCCGAGTTGGCCAGGTTGCAGGTGGTCTGGTCGGTCGGGACAATGTTGGTGAACAGCTGCGGGAAGATTGCCACGATCAACACCACCAGGATCAGCAGTGCCGAAATGACGAAGAGGGGCTGCTTGCGCAGATTCCGCCAGGCATCGGCCCAAAGGCTCAATGGCGCTGCCGTCTCATCGATTTTGTCCACGGCTGCCAGAGGGGTTTCCTCCAGGGGGGCCACGAAGTGTTCAATGACGCGGCTGGATACTTTTCCTTGGCGAGCGGCCGGGGTCACCGGCTTCGTCAGGTCATTTTCAGGTGTGAAGTTCTCAGACATAGCGAATCCTCGGATCGAGCCAGGCGTACAGAAGGTCAACAATCAAGTTGGCCACCACAAACACAATGACCAGGATTCCGACCACGGCCACCACGGTGGGGGTTTCACCGTTTAGGACTGCCTTGTAGAGCAGGTTGCCCACACCGGGGACGTTGAAGATGCCTTCGGTGACGATGGCGCCACCCATGAGCGACCCCAGGTCCGCACCGAGGAATGTGACAACAGGGATCAACGAGTTGCGCAGAATGTGGACCACGACCACGCGCCGGCGGCTCAGGCCCTTGGCGGTTGCCGTGCGGACATAGTCCGCGTTCATGTTTTCGCTGATGGACGCCCGGGTCAGCCTGAGCACATAGGCCAGGGAGACAAGGCCCAAAACAATGGCCGGAAGGATCAGCTGGTTCCACGGCGCGGAGCCGCTGACGGTGGGGCGCACCCAGCCGAGCTGGACGCCGACCACGAGCTGAAGGACAAAGCCAAGGACAAAGACAGGCACGGCGATGACTACGAGGGAGGCAATGAGGACGGTGCCGTCAAACAGCTTGCCCTTGCGCAGACCGGCAATGACACCGAAAAGCACACCAAAGATGGCCTCAAAGGCCAGCGCCAAAATAGCCAGGCGCGCGGTTACCGGGTATGCCCTGCCGATGACGGCAGAGACCTCCTGGCCCGAGAATGTCTGCCCCAGGTTAAGCGTCAAGAGGTTCTTGAGGTACAACCCGTATTGCACCCAAAAGGGTTGGTCGAGGTTGTACTGGGCCCTGAGGGCTGCCTCGACGGCCGGAGCCATCGGCTTGCCACCGGACAGCGCGGCGATGGGATCGCCGGGGGTTGCAAAGACCAGGAAGTACACCAGCAGCGTGGCCCCGATGAAAACCGGGATCAGCTGCAGTACGCGGCGAAGGGTGAACATAACCATTACGGCACCACCACTCCCCGGGTCCCAAATCGCAAAACGTTCATGAAATTACCTGTTCAATAGTGGTCGGTACAGGATGGCTGACGGGATCTGGCCGAAGCGTCTGTACGGAAAGTAACACATATGTGTGTCGGTCGGACAGAAAAAGGGGACCCGGCACCAAGGCCGGGTCCCCAAATCCTATTCCGCGGCAGTAAGTAAGTGCTACTTAGCCGTAATGTCGTAGTACATCGGAACACCGTTCCAGCCGAACGGGACCGTGTTCACGTTCTCGCTCCACACGCCCTGGACTGCCTGGTACCACAGGGGCACGACCGGCAGGTCCTTGAGCAGGATTTGCTGTGCTTCGTTGAAGATCTTATTGCCTTCTTCAACGGTCTTTGCGGAGAGGCCCTCCTTCAGCTTGGCGTCAAACGCTGCGCTGGAGTAGTCGCCGTCGTTGGAGCCAGCCCCGGTGCCGTACAGCGGGCCGAGGAAGTTGTACAGCGACGGGTAGTCGGCCTGCCAGCCGGCGCGGGAGGCACCGGTCAGCTTCTTGGTGTTGACCAGGTTGCGCATTTCCTTGAACGTGGCAATCGGGTTCAGCTGAGCCTTGATTCCCAGGGTGCTGGAAATCTGGTTGGCCATGGCCGTGATGTATTCCTTGTTGCCGGCACCGTCGATGTTCGAGGTGATGGTGAAGACCTTGCCGGCCGGCCAGGGGCTGATCTTGTCAGCCTGTGCCCACAGATCCTTGGCCTTGGCGGCATTGAACGTCAGGACGTCGGCGCCGGGGATGCTGTCGGAGTAGCCATCGAGGACGGGCGAGGTGAAGTCCTTAACGACCTTCTTGTTGCCGTAGAAAATCTTGTCGATGATCTGCTGGCGGTCAATGGACATGGAGATCGCCTGGCGGCGCAGCTGACCGGCCTCGCCCTTGAACTCGGGCAGGTAGCTCGGGATCGTCATGGTCGCGTTGCCGGCGTAAGGCTGGTTCACGAAGCGGTCCGCGAAGTCGGTCTTGAAGTTGGGCAGGTTGCTCGGAGGCACCTGATCCAATACGTCAAGGGTGTTTGACTGCACGTCCGTGTAGGCGGAGTCGGGGTTGTTGTACATCTTGAAGGTCACGCCGCCGTTTTTGGCCTTGCGCGGTCCTTCGTACTTGTCATTGGGAACCAAGGTGATGGAAACGTTGTGCTTCCAGCCATCGGCGGCCAGCTTGTACGGGCCGTCACCAATGGGGTTCTGACCGAAGGCCTTGGGGTCCTTCAGCGCCGACTCGGGCAGCGGGTAGAACGCGGTGTAGCCAAGACGCAGCTGGAAGTCGGACTCCGGCTGTGCCAGCTCGACGGTGAAGGTGTTGTCATCGACAACCTTCAAGCCCTCCATGGTGTCCACGGTGGAACCTTCGGCGGAGACCTTGTCGTAGCCCTTGATGGACTCGAAGAAGTAGCTGTTCAGCTGGGCGTTCTTGGCGGCTGCACCAAAGTTCCAGGCGTCAACGAAGTTCTTTGAAGTGATGGGGGTGCCATCGCTGAAGGTCTTCCCGGACTTGATCTTGATGGTGTAGTTCTGGGAATCCGTGGTGGTGATGGACTCGGCCAGTTCGTTCTGGGTGGCACCCTTGATGTCGTAGCTCACCAAACCGCTGAACAGCAGGTCCATGACGCGACCGCCGCCAACTTCGTTGGTGTTGGCGGGCAGCAAGCCTTGCGCCGGTTCGGTGCTGTTGGCTGTGATGACCTTCGTGGTGTCGCCGGTTGCGTTGTTTCCGCCGCCCGTCGAGCCGCCACATGCGGTGAGGGACATGGCCAGAACTGCAGCCAGACCCAGTGCTTTGGAAGTGCGCGAGTAACGCATTCCGCCTCCTTGATATTTTCCAATGGTTGCGAGCATGGGAACACCGAGTTTCCTTGGTGCCTGGTTCCTCGTTGAACCCGACAGTGTCCCAGCTCATACCCAACTAGGCTACCGGCATTTGGTTACCCATAAGTAATCCAGCACACAGTTTTGTCAGATCTTTACCGAGATGAAACCTTAAACCAACAGCAGCCCGCCCCGGTGAATACCGGGACGGGCTGCTGTTCTGAAGCTTTGCTGAATGTCAGCTGGACACCCACGTTACGGGCCCAATGAGTTGGACGCGAAACTTGGGCCCACGCGCCCGAGGGACCCATTCCTTATCGCGCCCAGCGCGGTAAGAAATGGGAGGGCGTGGGGATTAGGCCTTGGCGCGGCTGCGGAAGGCCTTGGCGCGCTCGGAAGCGTCCAGGATGAGCTTGCGGATGCGGATGGCCTCCGGGGTCACCTCGACGCACTCGTCTTCGCGGGCGAATTCGAGTGACTCTTCCAGCGTGAGGTTGCGCGGCGGGGTCATGTTCTCGAAGGTGTCCGAGGAAGCTGCACGCATGTTGGTGAGCTGCTTTTCCCTGGTGATGTTCACGTCCATGTCATCGGCGCGTGAGTTCTCGCCAACGATCATGCCTTCGTAGACCTCGGAGGTGGGCTGCACGAAGAAGTTCATGCGTTCCTGGAGCTTGATCATCGCGAACGGGGTGACCACGCC
>JBAUMA010000377.1:0-3559 GCA_049578485.1 Specibacter sp. | reverse complement strand
GGGACTCGGGTGCTCCCGAGGCGGCTTCGGTGGCGCCGCCGCCGTCGGGATTCGCCGTGGCAGGCACCTCGGACGGAGGTGTTGGCTCGGGGGCGTCTGGTTCATTGGTGGAGCTCAAGGAAGGCTGCCTTCATGTACGGGGAGGAAGCGGAAGGCGCAGCGCCCCCACTCGTTGATGTGCCTTGAGATTATCAGCGTGCACCGATTTGCCCCGGCATTCCCGGCTCTTTTGGGGGTGGGGTCCGGCGGGGCACGACGCTGCCGGAAGGAGCCCCGAGAGTGAGATTGGCCTCCGAAACACCCCGCTTAGATAACGGTTCGGTTACCCTAGAACAAACGATCAAAGTAGTTTTCCGCCGATGTTAGGTATGTACTTGCGTTCCAAGATTGCAATTATCGTGGCCATTCTGGGCCTGCTGGTCCTGGGTTCCGGGATCGGCCAGCGCACCATCTGGCTGCCGCCCGCCACCGTCACCGCAGGGATCGGTGGAACCGTTGCGCCGGCTCCCCTGACGGTCATTGGGCCCGATGTGCTCAAGGCAAAAGACGGCCATTTCACCATGACCATCAAGTCCGCCGGTCCGATCCAGCTTGCCGTTGCCCAGCAGCGTGACATTGCGGGGTGGGTGGGCGATGCCGCCTACACCTCCGTCACCGGCGTCAACGACGACTTCTCCGCCCTGTCCACCGAAAGTAAGACGGGTGCGGCCAAGGTTCCCAACCCCGCCGGCTCGGACATGTGGGTCAGTGAGGAAAAGGCCACGGGTGAGATGAGCTACACGTGGCGGGAACCGGGCCACGGCGATTGGGCCTTGCTGATTTCCTCCGACGGCACCGCCCCCGCCCCCACCGACATTTCGCTGACCACCGCCAACGACACCGCGACCCCCTGGGCCGTGCCGTTGATGATCATCGGCTCCGCCCTACTGGCCCTGGCCGCACTGTTGTTCTTTATTGCACCCCGCAAGCCGGCTGCCGCCGAGAGTGCAAACGTTGGCCGCCGTGCCGCGGGCCGGGTGTCCGATCCGGCCACCGGTGCCATGGAAGTTGACAAGATCGTGGCCGCCAAGGCGGGTGCGGCGGCAGCCGGGCCCAAGCCGGCCACGATTGCCGAAGTGCACCGTGCCGCGAAGGGTGGCACGGCTGGCGCCGACACCGCCGCGGCCGAGGCTCCGGTTTCCGACATTGCCAAGGACGACGCCGCGGCCCTGCCTTCGACGGTGTTTGCCACCGGCGACGACGCGGCCCCGGCGACGGGCATCATTGTCCGCGACGAACGCCTTGAAGGCGGCACATCCGATGCGGCCACGGACTCCGGCGCGAAGGACGAAGCCAAGGAATCCGAAGATGCCAAGAAGAAGGACAAACACGACAACGACGACGACGGCGGAACCGGCGGTTTGACCCTGGGCAAGCCCGACGGCGGCGAGCCCTCCGATGGCCCGTCCGAGCAGGACAAGGGCAAGCCCTCCGTGGACAAGAATGAATTTTCCGCACGGACCGGCGCCGCACCGCGACGTCCGCTCGGCATGTCCGTGAAGGCCCGCTGGGGAGCCGCCGTGGCCGCCGTCCTGGTGGCAGGCAGCGTTGGACCCGCAGTGGCAGCCGATCCCAGCACGCCAGCCCCCAGCGCCTCGGCAACAGCCAGCACTTCGGCAACAGCGGCGGCAAGCGCACCGGCAACCGCCACCCCAGGATTCCCCGTGCTGCTGGACAGCCAGGTGGAACGCATTGCCACGGCGGTGGCCACAGTGGCGACGGCCGGCGATAACGCCAAGAATGCCAAGGAACTTGAATCACGGGTGGCAGGCATGGCTCTTGAGGTGCGTGCGGCCAACTACAAGATCCGTTCGAAGCTGGCCACGCAGCCCGCTCCGGAACCTGTCAACAGCGCCAAGCTGCTGGCCCGGGTGGTCACCACATCGTCGGCCTGGCCGCGCTCGGCCATGTTTGTCACAAAGGGCGACAACAACGCCTTGCCCCAGCTGCTGACCCTGGTGCAGAACAGCGCGCGCGAGCAATACAAGCTGGTCAAGGCCACCCCGTTGCTGCCCGGCCAGACGTTCCCCACCGTGGACAAGGAAGGCTCGAACGAGGTGCCGCTGGATTCGGCCACGGGCTTGTTGATGAGCCCGAAGGCAGCGATTGCCGCACTGAGTGACCGCCTGACGAAGTCCGACAGCAAATTCAGTGCATCGTTCAAGGACAGCCTCTACATCAGCAGCGTCCTGGCTGCGCAAGCCACCGTGCTCAAGGAGGCCAAAGACGCAAGCAACATCTTCAGCCACACGGCCAACGACGCGTCGGCAGTGGCGATGAGCACGGCCGACGGCGGTGCCATGGTGGTGGTTGGTTACACCTTTGGCATCGACGCAACGTCCAAGGCCGATGCGAAATTGACGATTGGTCCCGACGCGGCGGCCCTTGCCGGGGGATCCGAAACCACCAAGGGGTTCGTCCTGAGTTATGCCGAGCCCGTGGTCATGTACATTCCGCCGGCAGATTCCAAGGGACAAATCACGATTGTCTCCGCCACGCGCGACCTAGTCGGGGCCAAGTTCAAGTAGCCGCCATTGTGCACAGTTAGGGTGAATACATGAGTCAAAATACTTCCATGCCCCCCAACCCCACCCGGGGGATCAACCTGCGCGGCGCCGTCGACCTTTCAGCACTGAAGAACCGGGCCGCCGCGCCCGCTGCGGGGGAGGGTTCCCCCTACGCGGTTGACGTGAACGAGCAGAGCTTCCAGGAATTTGTGGGCTTGTCGCAGACGGTGCCCGTGGTGGTGTCGCTGGGCTCGAGCCGCTCCGAGCAGTCGTTGGTGCTCAACCGCGTGCTCGAGTCGCTCATGAATGAGTTTGGCGGTTCGATCGCGCTGGGACGTGTGGATGCCGATACCAGCCCGGGGATCGCCCAGGCTTTTGGCATCACGGCGCTTCCCACCGTGGTCGCACTGGTCAAGGGCCAGCCGGTCCCGTTGTTTGAAGGGGACCTTCCCAAGGAACAGATCAAGTCGTTCCTTGACGAGCTGTTGAAGGTTGCCGCCAGCAATGGTGTCACCGGCAACCTGGGCGGTGCTCCCGACCCGGAAACCGCACCGGCCCCGCCGTTGCCGCCCTTGCACCAAGCCGCGTATGACGCCATTGAGGCCGGCGACCTGCCAGCCGCGGAGGCGGCCTATGAGAAGGCTTTGGCGGAAAAGCCGAACGACGCCGACGCAAAAGTCGGGCTGGCACAGGTGCACCTGATGCGCCGCTCCGCCGAGCTCGACGCCGCCGATGCCCTGCGCGAGCGCGCGGCGGGCGACCCCGACGACCTCGAGGCACAGCTGGCCGTGGCGGACCTGGACGTCACGGGAGGGCACGTGGAGGACGCGTTTTCCCGGATCGTGAAGTTCATTTCCCTGCATTTTGGTCCGGAACGTGAAACCGCCCGGGTTCGCCTCCTGGAACTGTATGACGTGATCGGCGTTGCGGACCCGCGGGTTTCGGCGTCCCGGCAGGGCCTGGCCCGGGCACTGTTCTAACCGTTCCGCCACTGTGGCGGCCGTTGCCGATAT
>JBAUMA010000376.1:0-14588 GCA_049578485.1 Specibacter sp. | reverse complement strand
GGGATTATCTGTCCTCTCAACAATATTGGCGGGGATTATCTGTCCTCTCAACAGCGGTGTGATGTGTCCCCTCAACGGCCTTGTGCGCTACGCTTATGCAACTTGTTGCGCAAAGGAGTGCATTGATGTCTGCTGGCCGTTATCCAAACCTGTTTGCCCCTCTGGACCTTGGTTTCACCACGTTGTCGAACCGCGTGTTGATGGGGTCCATGCACATTGGCTTGGAGGAACGCCCCGGCGGCTTCGAGCGGATGGCCGCCTTCTACGCAGAACGTGCCCGCGGCGGCGTGGGGCTGATGGTGACGGGCGGCATTTCCCCCAACGACGCCGGCCGTCCCATGAAGGGCGGAGCAAAACTCAGCACCCCCGAGGAAGCCGAGCAGCACAAGGTCATCACGTCGGCCGTCCATGCCGAGGGCGCCAAGATCGCCCTGCAGCTGCTGCACTTTGGCCGCTACGCAGCCCAACCGGAGCTGGTCGCCCCCAGCGCCGTGCAGGCCCCCATCAGCCCGCTGACCCCGCATCCGCTCAGCGAGGACGAGGTGGAAACCACCATCGAGGACTTTGCCGTGGCCGCCCGGCTGGCCCAAACCGCCGGCTATGACGGGGTGGAAATCATGGGCTCGGAGGGTTACCTCATCAACGAGTTCGTCGCCCTGCGCACCAATCGTCGCACCGACAAATGGGGCGGCTCCTATGAAAACCGGATGCGTTTCGCCGTGGAAATCGTGCGCCGCACCCGTGAACGGGTCGGGGAAAACTTCATCATCATCTACCGGCTGTCCATGCTGGATTTGGTTGAGGGCGGCTCCACGCTTGAGGAGGTCATCCTCCTGGCTCAAGCCGTGGAAAAGGCCGGAGCCACCATCATCAACACGGGAATTGGCTGGCACGAGGCCCGCATTCCCACCATCGCCACCTCGGTGCCGCGGGCAGGGTTTGCATGGGTGACGAAAAGGGTAATGGGCTCGGTGTCGATCCCGCTGGTCGCCACCAACCGCATCAACACCCCCGACGTCGCCGAGCGCCTGCTCGCGGACGGCTCCGCGAACATGGTTTCCATGGCCCGCCCGTTCCTGGCCGACCCCTTCTTCATGCGGAAGGCCGCCGAAGGACGCAGCGATGAAATCAACAGCTGCATCGGCTGCAACCAGGCCTGCCTCGACCACACTTTCGCCGGGAAGACTTCCTCCTGCCTGGTCAACCCTCGGGCTTGCCACGAGACTGAGATCGTCATTGAACCGACGCCGCAGCCCAAGCACTTGGCCGTGGTGGGGGCCGGGCCGGCCGGGTTGGCCTTTGCTGTGACGGCAGCCGAACGTGGGCACCGGGTGACCGTATTTGAGGCGGCCGGGGAGATCGGCGGCCAATTCAATCTGGCCAAGCAGATCCCGGGCAAGGAGGAGTTCCACGAAACCATCAGGTACTTTGGCCGCCAGATCGAGCTCCGCGGGATCGAGCTGCGCCTGAACACGCCGGCCACCGCAGACGGGCTGCTGGCCGAGGGCTTTGACGAGGTGGTCCTTTCCACCGGCGTCACGCCCAGGACCCCCGAAATTGAGGGAGTCGACCACCCGAGCGTGCTGAGCTACCTGGACGTGCTGGGGGACAAGAAGGCGGTGGGTGCCAACGTGGCCATCCTGGGCGCCGGCGGAATCGGCTTTGACGTGGCCGAATACATCACCGCGCACGGCACCAGCGCCACCCTGGTCCCGGAAAAGTTTTACGCCGAGTGGGGGATCGACGCCGGCTACTCCGGGGCCGGCGGCATCGCGGAGGCCAGGCCGCCGCGCCCGGAACGCAGCGTGGGGTTGTTCCAGCGCAAGGACACGAAGGTCGGTGCCGGCCTGGGCAAGACCACCGGCTGGATCCACCGGACCGAACTGAAGGCCAAGGGCGTGCAAATGGTCTCCGGCGTTGACTACCAAAAAATTGACGACGCCGGCCTGCACCTGAGCGTGAACGGCACGGACACCGTGCTCGCCGTCGACACGGTCATCCTGTGCACCGGGCAGGAACCCCGGCGGGAGCTGCAGGCGGGGCTGGAAGGCGGCGGCGCCGTCGTGCACCTGATTGGCGGTGCCGACGTGGCCGCGGAACTGGACGCCAAACGGGCCATCGACCAGGGCACGCGGCTGGCGGCACGGATCTAGCATGTCCCTGCCACACGCCCTTTTGACCTCGTTGCTGGAAAAACCGTGCACGGGGGCCGAGCTTGCCCGCCGCTTCGATAAGTCGATCGGCCACTTTTGGCATGCCACACACCAGCAGATCTACCGTGAACTGGGCAAACTGGAGGCCTCCGGCATGACAGCCGCCCGCGGGCAAGCCACGGCGCGGGGGAGCCAGCGGCACTTCGACGTGCTCCCCGGCGGGCGGGCCGAACTGGAACGCTGGACCCGGCTGGAATCTGATCCACGGCCCATCCGGGAGGAACTGCTGGTGCGCCTGCGGGCGGCGGCGGTGCTGGGAACAGTAGATCTCGGCCCCGAAGTTAGGCGCCACAGACGTCTCCATGAACAGTCCCTGGCCCGCTACCGGGACATTGAGTTGCGTGACTTTCCAGCCGGCGGCCAAGGCAGCAAGGCGGCCGAACTCCAGCTGGCCGTGCTGCGGGCGGGAATTTGTTTTGAGGAGGCCTGGCTCGCCTGGTGCGCGGAGGTGGGCGCCACTTAGCCGTCGATGTGCTCGGGCGCCACGGCCTCACCCATGAGCCGCCGCGCGGCTTCGCCCAGCATGTCCGCGGCGTTGCCGATCACCGGGGCATACGAGGACGCCCAGGCGTGCCTGAACACGAACGCGTCCGGGCCGTCCCAGGACGTCTCGCGGCCGAGGCCCGTGCCAAAGTCCTGCTTGAGTGCCAATAGCTCGCGCCGTGCTTCCTGAAGGTCGCGGGCAAATTGGCGCAACTCATCCGCGTCCGCGCCGGCCACCCCTTGCGTCATTCCGACTCCCACGATTGCGGCTCTTGCTGATCACCAACAGTAGGCGCCCGCTGTGGACGGAGGCCATGGGGAGAGCTACCCATGCCGGGTGCCAGGGGCCCCGTCAGGTAGTTTTGCAGCGTCGGGGCAATGAGCTTCACTAGTTCGTCGTGGGTGGCCGTGGCCAGAGGGTCGATACGCAGCAGGTACCGGGCCATGATCAGCCCCATGACCTGGCTGGCCACCAACGAGCCGCGCAACTCGCGTTCCGGGGCATCGCCCGGCAGATCCGCCATGACCTTCGCCAGCACCCGGCCTAACAGCACTTGGCGGATCAAGGTGCTTTGCATCCGTGAACTGGTGGCGCTGCGCAAAAGGGCCAGCAGCGCCGGCTGGGCGGGGGAGTCCCACAGGACCAGCAGGGTCCGCAACAGTGCCTCTCCGCGTTCCTGCGGTGGAGCGGTGCTGACGTCGCCGAGCACCTGTTCGGGGTCCACGGGCAGTTCGACGCACGCGTTGAAGAGTTCCTCCTTGCCGGAAAAATAGTGGTGCACCATGGCCGGGTCCACGCCGGCATCACGGGCGATCTCCCGCAGGCTCGTCGCCGCGAAGCCGCGGGCGGCAAACAGCTTCCGGGCACTGGCCAGGATCAATGCCCGGGAATTGGTCCTTCCCTGCCGGCGGCCCCGCGGCGAATCGCTGGGCACCCGGCTAGGCCGTCCGCCGTCGCAATGTCAGCGAAGCCAGCAACAGCCCGGCCACCACGAACGCGGCAATCACCACCAGGTCCGTGACCAGTGACGCTGTGGGGTCCGCGTGCTTGGCCACTTCCTGCAGGCCGTCCACGGCGTAGCTCAGCGGCAGCACGTTCGACAGGCCCTCGAGCACGCCGTTCATCTGGTCCCGGGCCACGAATAGCCCGCACAGCAGGATTTGCGGGATGACCACCACGGGCATGAACTGGACGGCCTGGAATTCGGTGGTGGCAAAGGCGGAGCACAGCAGGCCCAGGGCCACGCCCAGCACTGCCGTCAGGACCGAGATCAGCACCACCCAGCCGGCATTGCCCACAATAGTCATCTTGAAGACCCAATACGCCACGCCGGTGGCCACCAGGGCCTGCAGCGCGGCCATGATGGAGAACGCCAGGGCGTAGCCAAACAAGAGGTCGCCCTTGTGGATGGGGGTGGTTAGCAGCCGCTCCAGCGTGCCCGAGGTCCGCTCCCGGAGCATCGTGATGGAGGTGACCAGGAACATCACCACAAACGGGAAGATCCCCAGCATCATCAGCCCCACCCGGTCGAAGGTGCGCGGAGCCCCCGGCGGCAGCGTCTCGTTTTGGTATAGCCAGTACACCAGTGCCAGCAGCACGGCGGGCACCACCAGGATCAGCCCGATGCTGCGCGGATCGCCGCGCAGCTGTTGCAGGACCCGCACGGTGGTGGCCCACATCATCTTCACGTTCATGAGGCACCGCCCGCGGTGCTGGAGTGCTGTTGTTCATCGGCGCGGATCAGCCGCAGGAAGGCCAGCTCCATGTCGGCGCTCTCGCCCCGGCGACGCAGCTCGGCCGGGGTGAGCTGGGCCAACAGTTTCCCCTCACGCAGCAGCAGCAGCGAATCGCAGTGGCCGGCCTCCTCCATGACGTGGCTGGAGATGACAAGAGTGGTTCCCTCTGCCGCCATCGCCGCAAATTGGGCCCACAAATCGGCACGCAGCACGGGGTCAAGGCCCACGGTCGGCTCGTCCAGGATCAGCAGTCTTGGCCTCGACACCAAGGCACACGCCAGGGACACCCTGTTGAACTGCCCGCCAGAAAGGTCCCCTGCCTTGCGCTTGAGGAAATCTTCAAGCCCGACGGCGGCCACGGCGTCGTGCGCGTCCTCCCGGCTGCGCCCGTGCATGGCCCCAAAGTAGCGCACGTTGTCCAGCACGCTCAGGTCACGGTAGACGCTGGCGGACTGGGTGACGTAGCCGACGTCGCTGCGAAGTTCCGCATCCCCGGCAGGCCGGCCCAGCACGATGACGGTGCCCGAGGTGATCTTCTGCACCCCCACGAGGGCCCGGATGAGCGTGGTTTTGCCACTGCCGGAGGGCCCGAGAAGCCCGGTGATGCGGCCCGACGGGATGCCAAAGGAGACGCTGCGCAGGACATCGGACTTGCCCCTGTGCACCACCAGGTCCCGCACGGACACACTGTCTTCCCCGGCCTTTTGGTCGGCCGGGACCGGCGGGTGAAGTACTGCCCCCGGTTCCGGCATTGCTGCTCTGTGTGACATTCAGACTCCCAAACTAGGAATTCATCACGTGGTGAATTAAAGCTAGTCCTGCCGGGATTCCCTGTCCAGAGCTACGGCTTCGGCGCCCGGTGGAAAACCCGAATCCGGAAACCCTTGAAATCGTGGCGGCAAACAGAATAGCTTGGCAGTGGTTGCCCTGTAGGGGTGCAACCGCCACAACTGTGGGCATTGGGAAAGCTACGAGAGGATTTGCACATGGCAGTTTCCGTGAATTTGGCAAAGGCGCTTGACAAGGAATTCGAGGACAAGTCCCTGAAAGAAATTCTTGATGCTTCACCAGCCGCACTGGCCGGCATCACCGATGCCAAGGCCGCAGCACTCAAAGAGGTGCTCGGCGTGAAAACCATCCGTGAGCTTGGCAGAAACAAGTACTTTGCCATCGCCGGCGTCTTGGTTGCGCTTGAAGGCAAAGAGGGCTGACACCCACACCCAAATCCAAGCCCGCCAAGCGGGCCAAATGACAGTGCGGCGCACCCTGCGCATGGCCCTTGGTCGTGGCGGGTGCGCCGCACTTTTGCCCCAACCGGTAGATTGGTACTTGCCCGTCCTTTGGTGATGGGCTGAAACCAACTGACAGAAACGGAAAATCTCGCGTGGCTCTTCGCCTTTCCACACTCTTCCTTCGCACCCTGCGCGAGGATCCCGTCGACGCCGAGGTGGACAGCCACAAGTTGTTGCTGCGCGCCGGCTACATCCGCCGCGCCGCCCCGGGCATTTACACCTGGCTGCCGCTGGGCCTGCGCGTGCTGCGCAAGGTCGAAGCCATTGTGCGTGAAGAGATGGACGCGATCGGCGCCCAGGAGGTCCACTTCCCGGCCCTGCTGCCCAAGGAGCCCTACGAGGTCACCAACCGCTGGCTCGAATACGGCGACGGAATTTTCCGCCTGCAGGACCGCAAGGGCGCCGACTACCTGCTGGCCCCCACGCATGAGGAAATGTTCACCTTGCTGGTCAAGGATTTGTTCTCCTCCTACAAGGACCTGCCGCTTTCTCTCTACCAGATCCAAAACAAGTACCGCGACGAGGCCCGCCCCCGCGCGGGCCTGCTGCGCGGCCGCGAATTCATCATGAAGGACTCCTACTCCTTTGACATTGACGACGCCGGACTGGACGCCAGCTACCAGGCCCACCGCGGCGCGTACCTGCGCATCTTCGAGCGGCTGGGCCTGGAAGTCATCCCCGTGGCCGCCACCGCCGGCGCCATGGGCGGGTCCAAGAGCGAAGAGTTCCTGCACCCCATGGCCATCGGCGAGGACACGTTCGTCCGCTCCGCCGGCGGCTATGCGGCCAACGTCGAGGCCGTCACCACCGTGGTGCCCGAGGACATCGACTTCACTAACGCGCCGGCCGCGGAAGTCCGTGACACTCCCGACACCCCCACCATCGACACCCTGGTTGCCGCGGCTAACGCGATGGCCCCCAAGCCCGACGGCGCGTGGACGGCGGCAGACACGCTCAAGAACGTGGTGCTGGCCCTGGACCTGCCCACGGGTGAGCGCCAGATTGTTGTCATCGGTGTTCCCGGCGACCGCGCCGTGGACCTCAAGCGCATCGAAGCCAACATCGGCGCCCACCTGAGCGTGGGCGGCGAGGTTGGTGTCGAGGCGGCCGGTGAAGCCGATCTCAAGAAGCACCCCGGCCTCATCAAGGGCTACATCGGCCCGGGCCTGTCCCTGGATGCCGCCGTGCTGGGATCCGAAGCCACCACCAAGCTGCTGTTCCTGGTCGACCCCCGTGTTGTTTCCGGCACCAGCTGGATCACGGGCGCCAACGAAGCCGGCAAGCACGTCTTCGGCCTGGTGGCCGGGCGCGACTTCGGCTGGGACGGCACCATCGAAGCGGTGGAGGTTCGCGAAGGCGACCCCGCCCCCGACGGTTCCGGCCCCCTCGAAGCCGCCCGCGGCATTGAAATGGGGCACATCTTCGCCCTGGGCCGCAAGTACAGCGAAGCCCTGGACTTGAAGGTCCTGGACCAGAACGGCAAGCTCAAGGTCGTCACCATGGGCTCCTACGGCATCGGCGTCACCCGCGCCGTCGCCGCACTGGCCGAGTCCAACCACGACGACAAGGGCCTGATCTGGCCCGCCAACGTGGCGCCCGCCCATGTGCACGTCGTGGCCGTGGGTCGCGGCGAGGACATCTTCGCCACGGCCGCCCAACTCACCGACGAGCTGGAAGCCGCCGGGCTGGAAGTCATCTACGACGACCGCCCCAAGGTTTCCCCCGGCGTGAAGTTTGGCGACGCCGAGCTCCTGGGCGTCCCCACCATCCTGGCCGTGGGCCGCGGCCTGGCGGATGGCGTCGTGGAAATCAAGAACCGCGCCACCGGCGTGGCCGAAAACGTCCCGGTCGCCGACGCCGTCAAGTTTATCCTCGACAAGCAGTAGCCGACCGCCCCCGTCAAGGCACCCCCGCCCGCTGGTCGAGGTTGTCGAGGCCCCGCGTTGCCGTGGTTGCGTCCGGCATCGGACCGCTGTTTTTACGTCCGGCTATCCGACCGACGGCCGCGGGCGGCCTTACGTTCTCCTTTACGCCGGAAAAATGCCGGGCCTGCACCGCAGCCAACCACGGCAACGCGGGGTCTTGGCGATCCCGACCACCGATAGGAACGCATGATTTCCGGCTTTGAGGACATCACCACCGCCACGATCCTCCTTATTCTCGTGGCCGGCTTTGCCGCGGGGTGGATCGATGCCGTGGTGGGCGGGGGAGGGCTGCTGCAGCTGCCCGTGATGTTGATGGTGCCCGGCATCACGCCGGTGCAGGCCCTGGCCACCAACAAGATGGGGTCCATTTTCGGCACGGCGACCAGCGCCGTCACGTATTACCGCCGGGTTAAGCCCGATCTGCGCACGGCCCTGCCCATGGCCGGCATCGCCTTCCTCGGCAGCCTGGGCGGGGCCGTCCTGGCGGCCAGCCTGCCGGGCAGCGTGTTCAAACCCATCATCGTTGCCGCGCTCATCGCGGTGGCCTTGTTCACGGCGTTCAAGCCGGCCATGGGCGAGTTCACCCAGCTGCGCCATGCCGGGCGGAAACACTACATTTTGGCGGCCTGCATTGGCGGGGTCATTGGTTTCTACGACGGCCTGATCGGCCCCGGGACCGGCTCATTCTTGGTCATAGCGCTGGTCACGCTCATGGGCTACGCCTTCCTGGAGGCAAGCGCCAAAGCCAAGATCGTCAACCTGGCCACGAACGCCGGAGCCCTGGTGTTCTTCGCGCCCCACGGTTCCATCCTCTGGGGTGTGGGGCTGGTGCTGGGCGGGGCGAACATGGCCGGCGGCTACCTGGGCGCCCGCACGGCCGTGAAGCAGGGCAACAAGTTCATCAGGATCGTGTTCCTGGTGGTGGTCGCCGCCCTGATCATCAAGCTTGGGGCGGATGTTTGGAACGAGAACATCATCCGCCGGTGACCTCAGTCAAGCATTTTCAGGTCGTGGGCGGCAGGCAGGCCCGGCATGGACTTCCCTGCCATGGTGCTCGCCACCCACAGGGACCGTTGGGCGTCGCCGTCGTGCCCTGGCGTTTCCAGGTACCACAGCGCGTTTTCCACTTCCCGCACCACGGCCCATTCGGCGGCGATGGATTCATCCAGCCCGGCCGCCTGCGATAACGCCAGCGCCCGACGCCGGAGCCCGGCTTCGGCGTTGCGCACCGGCAGGTCCCGCAGCCGGTTCCACAGGCAGGGGGCCACCGCGAATTCGGCGTCGCCGATCTGCGCCTGCGGGTCGATGGCCAGGTAGCGTTTCCCGTCCAGGGTGGCAAGGATGTTGAGGTAGTGCAGGTCGGTGTGCACCAGCACGTCATTGGCCCGGCGGCGGGATACGGCGCCGCGGGTTTGGCAGACCTCCAGGGCCGCTTCCAGGAGCCAGCGCGGAAAGGGCCTGCCCAGATCCTCCCAGCGGGCCGGCAGATCGTCTGACCATTGTTCGGCCGTGCCGGCAATGTGCGGAATCTGGGCCCACCCTTCCCGGGCATCCGGCGCAATGGAAAGGGCGCGCACAAGCCCACCCCATACGGCAATGGCTTCCTCCATGGGTGGCTGAAGCAATGACTTTTCGGCGTCGAGGCGGTCGATGACCATGGCACACGTGGCCGCGTCGTGTTCCAGCAGCCGAACCATCCCGTGGCCGTCCCATAATTTCAGGGCAACCGGTTCCAGCACCGCCTCGTCGAACGGGAAGGCGATCTTCAGCGCGGCAGCGGCGTCCGTGGCGGTGCGGACGGGAACCACAATCCCCGTGTGTCCGTTCCATGGCGGCACCCCGGCGGGCAGGTCGACCGAGAGATTCCAGCGTTTCAGCGCCGCGTGGAGGTAGCCGGGCAGCCGGCCGAGCCAGGACCGTCCCTCCGGGGTGCGGCTGTGGCGAAGGCGCAAGTCTTCCGGGATTTCAACGCTGGATGGCATGCGCACAAGCCTATCCTCAGCTGGCGAGCCCGCTGGCTCCGAGCAGGTGCCCGATCGCGAAGGTTGCAGCCAGTGCCAGCGCTCCGCCGAGGACCACCCGCAAGGCGGCCCGGGTCCGGGACCCGCCGCCGATGACGGCACCGATCCAGCCCGTGATGCCCAGGGCGGCCAGGACCACCACGAAGGTGGCGGGCACTCGCATCCCCGCGGGGGGAAGCAGAATTGCCAGGAGCGGCAATATGGCGCCCAGGGTAAAGGAGATGGCCGAGGCGAACGCGGCATGCCACGGGCTGACGACGTCGTCCTGGTCAAGGTGCAGCTCCGCGGAGAGGTGGGCGTCAAGGGCGTCGTGTTCGGTCAGCTCACGGGCCACCTGTGCGGCGGTGTCGCGTGAAAGGCCCTTGTCCTCGTAGAGCCGGGCCAGAGAGTCAAGGTTTTGTGCGGGACGGCGGGCCAGATCGAGGCGTTTTTGCTCGATCATGTCCTTTTGGCTGTCGCTCTGGCTGCTGACGGAGACATATTCACCCAACGCCATTGATACGGCGCCGCCCACCAGGGCCGCCATGCCGGCGGTCAGGAGGGGGCCGTTGGAGGCGGTGGCACCGGCCACGCCAACCACGACGGCGGCAACGGAGACGATGCCGTCGTTGGCGCCCAGGACGCCGGCACGCAACCAGTTCAGGCGCTGCGCAATTTCGGCCGTCGGCGGCAGTTCCCGGCGGGTGGCAAGGTCTTCGACGCGTTTCATAAGGCAAGCCAAGCACTGCCGCAAATCCTGCGCCAGCAAGGTGAGGATGTCCTCGTTGAGGTGTGCCTAGCCTGAGTTCTAGGGCTTGACGGGTGCCGTGTTCGTTGGGACGTCAGGGATGCCCGGAAGCGGTCCCACAGTGCCGCCCCAGGACTGCTGGTCAAGGGCCGACCCCAGCAGCCAGGCCACCGCAAGGGAGCGCAACTCCGACGTTCCGGACTGGCTTGCTGAGCTGCCCGCGGAGGGAGCGGCTGCACTGCCTGTCGCGGGGGTGCTGGGTTGCGGCAGGGGTGCGGGCTCGCTCAGGGCGGCGAGATCGCCGTAGACAAGCACCAATTGCCCCTCCAAGCCGGCCAAGGCGTGTGCCGGATCCCTGGTAAAGGCAGCGTCCAGCACGAATCCGGGCGACAACGGCACCTGCGGGAGGCACTGTGCCGCGAGTTCCCCATTGAGCCGGTCCAGGCGGGCCTGATGGGCGGCAATAAGCCCCACGGCGCGGGTAAATGCCGGTTCCGGCAGGCGGGTGCCGGCAACCTGGTACGCATAGACGGCCTTTTGTTCGGCAAGCGCCGCAGCGGCCAAGGCCGCCCCTGCGTTGAGCCCGGGTCCGGGCGTGGGCGTTGCATCGCATCGGGGTGTTGGGGCCGGGCCTGCGCTCGTGGCGGCGGGGAACGGAGACTGCGGTGCCGCCCTGCCGAGGATCGTGTCAATGGCGGTGGCCTGCAACAGCTGGTTTGTGCCGGCCGCGGCAAAAGTGCGGCCGAGGGCGTCCTGGGCCGTGAGTGAATCCTTCAGCAGTGTTTGGGCGCTGGTCTCTAGGGCGGCGGAGAACGTGGCCGGGGTTGCGGCGGCAGCGGCCGTGGCTGTCGGCCCGCTCGTAGCTCCCGGCAGCCCGTTCGACAGCGCTGCGAGTTGGATTTCCAGTGCCGCGGTGGTGGAGGCAAGCAGCGTCTTCATGGACGCATCGGCGGTGCTGGAGTGCAGTGCCCGTGCCTGGGCCAACAAGTCCGTAGTCCGCGTCCAGGCTTGGGCGCGGTTGCTTTCCGTGGCCGAGGGGGCGTCGTTCCGGGCATCCTTGCCTGTAATGACGGTGCCCATGCCCAGAACTACGGCAGCGATGACGGCGAACAACAGGATTCCGCGCACCACGCGCCACGGCTTCCTGCGGGGCTTGTGTCCCCCGGCCCGGGCCGGGGGGGTCGGGCGTGGTTCCCCGGCCCTGGTGCTGGGGGCCGCCTTGGCCGGTGCGACGGCGGCGGGCACGGTTTGCTCCGCCATTCGTCTTTCCCGCCGGGACAGCGGTGTGGCCCCGGAGGCGCCCTCCTCCTCGGCGAGTGAGGTCTCGTCGGACTGCTGTGCCGCGGGCTCTTCTAGGTCCGCAGTTGCCGCCGCTGTGTCGTCGGCGTTTCCGGGTTCGGCCCCGTCCGGGGCGGCGGCTGGCGTGGTCGAGTCCGCGGTGACGGGGCGGTCGTCATCAACATTGCCGTCAGCCGCGGCGGGGGCATCGGAGTCTCCTGCACCTCCGGCCTTCTCGGCTACTGCTTGAACAGCGGAGGGCACCGCATCGGGTTCCTCATTGTCTACATGCTCGTCGACCGGCGTCGCCGGGGACGCCTCAACGTCAGGACCCGGTGCGTCGTCCGCGGGCTGTGCCCCGGAGTTGAGGGAGGCGTCGTCGGCAACCTTCGTCTCGGCATCGTTCGTGACCGGGCCGGAGACCGCCGGGGAGGTTGGCCGGCGCTCAGAGGAAGGGGCCAGAATCAGGCCGTCGGCACCCAGGACCAGCAGCGCCGGCGTGCCCGGACCCGATGTCTGGGGCGCGCCTGCGGGCGCGGAAAAACGCCGGGCGCCCGTGCGTCGGGGCTTGGCCGCCTTGGCCTCGGGAGGTTGCGGCGCGTCGCCGGGCATATCTGTGTGCGGCTCGGCGGAGGATCGGGGATTGGTCACAACTGTTGATCATCTCATGGCGCCCAACTTTGATGCACGCCCAAGGCTTCCTTTTCCCCGCGGCCAGGTAGATAATGCGTTCTTACTCACAGCGGAAACGTTCTGCGGCATGGGGCGAAACTCGGTACTCTTGATACTTACAACATCATTTAAGGGAGGCGGGCGTTCAATGACCAAGCCGGACAGGCCCAAAGCGGCCCGAAGCTCGGGGAACCCACATTCGGTCGTCGACCCCGTGGCGGAGGCGCAAAGGCTCACCGCCCTGCTGACACCCACAGTTGAAGCAGCCGGGCTTTACCTGGAGGACGTGAAAGTCCACATGGCCGGCACCCATAGGACCGTTTCGGTGGTCGTGGACCTTCCCGACGATGAAACCGGCGGTGTGGGGCTGGATGCCATTTCCCAGGTGTCAAAGGCCCTCTCGGAAACCATGGACGCGGACCCCCGCGACGATGGCCGGCCCTATGACCTGGAAATTTCCTCCCCCGGCGCCACCCGACCGCTGACCGAGCCGCGCCATTGGCGCCGTGCTTTGGGACGCATGGTGAAGGTCAACGCCATTGACCGGGACAACCTCATGGGCCGCATCCTGGCTGTTGAGGACGACTGCATCGTCCTCAAGCCGGAACTGGCCGTGAAAAAGGGCATGAAAGCCAAACAAGGCGAGCCCGAAAAAATCTTGTTTACCAACATTCGCCGCGGCGTAGTGGAAATAGAGTTTGCTCGCCTGGACGAGGCCGAGCTTGATTTGGAATTTGAACCGACCAGCGGCGACGCGGTCGACGGAGAGGAGAGCTGACCATGGATATCGATATGAGCGCGCTGCGAATACTGGAGCGTGAACGCGAGATCCCCTTGGATCTGCTGATCCCCACCATCGAGCAGGCACTGCTGATGGCCTACCACAAGTCGCCCGGCGCCTTCGAGCAGGCCCGTGCCGAGCTTGACCGCAAGAGCGGGCACGTCACCATCTGGGCGGCGGAAATTGACGACGACGGCGAGCCGATCGGCGAGTTCGACGACACCCCGGCCGGGTTTGGCCGCATAGCCGCCAGCACCGCCCGCCAGATCATCCTGCAGCGCCTGCGCGATGTGGAGGACGACAACGTCCTGGGCGAGTTCCGCGGCAAGGAAGGCGAACTGGTTTCCGGCCAGATCCAGCAGGGCAACAACCCGAATATGATCCAGGTCAACCTGGGTGCCGTCGAGGGCGTCTTGCCGCCGAACGAGCAGGTTCCCGGTGAAAACTACCGCCACGGCAGCCGCATCCGTGCCTTCGTGGTCGATGTGCGCCGCGGCCTCAAGGGCCCGTCCATCACCCTGTCCCGGTCGCACCCCGGCCTGGTCCGGAAGCTTTTCGAAATGGAAGTCCCGGAAATTGCCGACGGCACCGTGGAGATTGTTGCCCTGGCCCGCGAAGCAGGCCACCGCACAAAGATCGCAGTGACGGGCCACAAGGCCGGCGTCAACGCCAAGGGTGCCTGCATCGGCGAAATGGGTTCGCGCGTCCGCGCCGTGATGACCGAGCTGAACGACGAAAAGATCGACATTGTTGATTTCAGTGAAGATCCGGCCACGTTCATCGCCAGTTCACTGTCCCCGTCCAAGGTGATTTCAGTCACGATCGTTGACGGCGATGCCCGCTCGGCCCGCGTCGTCGTGCCCGATTATCAGCTGTCTTTGGCCATTGGCAAGGAAGGGCAGAACGCCCGCCTGGCCGCCAAGCTCACCGGCTGGCGCATCGACATCATCTCCGACGCCGCCGCAGAATAGGCATGCGGCGCACGGGCGCGGTAGAATGATAAGGACCGGGCCCAAGGGCTGTCTGTGACTATTTTTTGTGAAGGCCTTGCACAGTTGGTAAAGAACGCTGATAAAGCAGGAGGCAACACCTCCGCCTTTACCGGATCTGTGCGAACCTGCATTGGTTGCAGACAAACCGCCGCCCGGGAGCAGTTGGTACGACTTGTGAGATCAACCAGCGAAGCCGGTGAGCCGGAAGCGCTGGTTGATTTTCGACGTCGTATGCCTGGTCGGGGAGCATGGCTGCACCCCGGTGGTGACTGTTTGCGGCTGGCGCTCAAGCGCCGTGCCATTGGCCGGGCCCTTCCGGGGGTTGTCGGCAGTGGCCGGGTGGAAGCCCAGTTTGCGGCTATCGCCAACGAAGGCACCTGAACACTACGAACCGACATTGTCCCTTTGTGAAAGCGGGTCAGAAAACCGATGGAAACCCGATGAGTACCCAGCGATGAGTGCCCAAA
>JBAUMA010000375.1:0-8107 GCA_049578485.1 Specibacter sp. | reverse complement strand
GAAAACAACTAGCCCGCAGTAGTGGTTGAAAATAGCGACTTCCGGCCAAATTTTCGACCGCTATTGCGGGTTAGACCGAGGCGTTAGCGGGTGCCCCAGTCGTAGCGCTGCTTGTGGAGCTTGAGGTACATGAACGTCTCGGTGGCGAGCACGGCGGGAAGTTCGCGCATGCGGCTGAGCAGGCGCAGCAGGTGCTCGTCGTCCTCGCACACCACCTCCACCAGGAGGTCGTACTGGCCCGCGGTGAGCACGATGTAACTGACCTCGGTGAAGGATTCCAGCGCCTGCGCGATGTCGCCCACCCGGCCGCTGACCCGCACGCCGATCATGGCCTGCCGGGTAAATCCGAGCCGCAACGGGTCCGTGACGGCCACGATTTCCAACAATTTGCTGTCAATGAGCCGCTTGATCCGCTGGCGCACGGCCGCATCGGAGAGCCCCACGGATTCGGCGATCGCCGCGTAGGAGCGCCGGCCGTCTTCTTGGAGTTGCTCAATGATCCGCTTGGATATCTCATCCAGCTCGTTCAGGCCCGACTCAGGGTGTGTACTCACGATTGGCTCCTACGGACGCGTCGAAAACTATCTCGCCCGCGAAAATGGTGGTCTCGGCCCGCACTGTGTGCAGTTCCGGGGAAGGCAGGGTGAACGGATCGGCGTTCAGCACCAGAATATCGGCTTGTTTGCCCACGGCGACGACTCCGCCGTTTTCGTGGCGCGTCACGCGGGCGGAACCGGAGGTGTAGGCGGCCAGCGCCTGCGTCAGCGTCAGGGCCTGTTCCGGCAGCAGTGGTGCGACGCCGGCTTCCCCCGGCGGTGTGCGGTTGACGGCCACGTGGATGGCTTGCCAGGGGTCCGGTGTGGACACCGGCCAGTCGGAGCCCATAGCGAGAGCGATCCCGGCCCGCTGGAAAGCACCGAACGGGTACTGCCGCCGGGCCCGCGCTTCGCCGAACAGCGGGACCGTCAACTCCGTCATGGCGTCGTCGTTGCACGCCCAGAGGGCCTGCAGGTTGGCCGTGACGCCCAAATCCGCCATGCGCGCAATGTCCGCCGGGTCAACGAGCTGCAGGTGCGCGATCTGGTGTTGCGCACCTCCGTTGTCCCCCGCCCGGCGAGCCGCTTCCAGGGCATCCAGGGCTTCGCTTAGCGCCCGGTCGCCGATCGTGTGAAAGTGGATTTGGAAGCCGGCCAAGGCAAGCCGGCTGACGACGGCGTCAAGCACCCCGGGCGTGAAGTGCGAGGTGCCGCTGTGCCCGCTGAGGTGCCCGCACTTATCCAGATACGGTTCCTTCAATGCTGCCGTCCCCGCCTCGACCACCCCGTCCACCATGATCTTGACGGTGTTGGTCGTGAACGAGCCGGTCCCTTGGGGGGAGGCGGCGGCGATCCGTTCGCGCCGGGCCACCAGCGCGGCCACGACTTCCGGGACCCGGTCCAGGGCCAACCCCCGGTCCAGCCATAGAGCGCCTGTGACGCGGGAAGAGAGTTGCCCGGTTTCCTGGACGCGGAGGTAAATGCCGGTGCTGTCCCGATGGCCGGCGTACTCCCCCACAATGGCGTCCTGCCACCCCGTGATGCCGAGGCTGTGCAGATAGTCCTGTGCCCGCAACAGGGCGGTGACGTAGTCGTCGTCGGACGGGGCCGGCGGCAGGGCACCCACCAGGTCCATGGCACCCTCCTGCAAGGTGCCGCTGGGTTTGCCGGTTGCGTCCCGGTCGATCCGGCCATCGGCGGGATCGGCAGTGTTTGCCGTGATGCCGGCCCGGCGCAGCGCCTCCGGGGACACCCACGCGCCGTGGTGGTCGGAGTTGATCAGGAAGATTGCCCGGCCCGGGGCCACCTCCTCCAACATTGCGGCAGTAGGTGTCCCGTTGGGAAAGTGCGGCATGTGCCAGCCTCCACCCACAATCCAGTCAAGCTCGGGATGATCGGCTGCATACCGGCCGATCTGCGCCAAGCATTCGGCGGCGTCGCGGGCACCGCTGAGTTCACAGTTGCCCAGCTCCCAGCCACCCATGATGGGGTGCGCGTGCGCATCCGTGAACGCCGGGCACAGCAGCCTGCCGCCGGCGTCGATGACCCCCTCCGCGTCTGGATGGGCGGCAAGGATGTCCGCCGTGGAGCCAACGGCCGTGATGACACCGCCCCTGACTGCGACGGCCGAGGCCCCGGAAAGGAGCCGGAAGCCGTCGAAGATGCGGGCGGAGTGGATGACGAGGTCAGCGTTCACGAAAAGTCCAATCGACGCGGTCAGTGCTTGCCGCTGATGAAGTCCGCCGCGGTGGCAAGGGGGTGCGTGGTGCTCCGCCCGGAGGCCTCGGCCCGGTCGGCGGCGTTGTACGTGGCGTACAGCGTCTTCACGGCCAGCCACCGCAGCGGCTCCACCTCCCAGCGACGCACGCGCCGGCCCACCCACGGCAGCCCGGTCAGCTCGGTGGAACGGCCCAGCACGAGGTCGGCCAGGGTTCGCCCGGCGAGGTTCGTGGTGGCCACGCCGGTGCCGACGTAGCCGCCGGCCCAGCCCACGCCGTCGTCATCGAGTCCCACCGTGGCATGCCAGTCCCGCGGCACGCCGAGGACGCCGGACCAGGTGTGGTCAATGCCGATGCCTTCGGCTGCCGGGAACAGCCGGGCCAGCATGTCGCTGAGCTGGCGGACGGTTTTTTCCGGCGTGTGCCCGTCAACGTCAGTGCGGGAGCCAAACTTGTAGGGGTCCCCGCGCCCGCCGATGGCGATGCGACCGTCGGCGGTGCGTTGGGCGTAAATGTAGGCGTGGGCCATGTCGGCCAGGGTTTCGGAGTCCCTCCAGCCAATCCCGTCCCATTGCTTCTCCGTCAATGCAGCGGTGACGATCATGGAGGAGTTCAGCGGCAGCCACGTCCGTTTCTGTCCGGCCAGTCCCGCGGTGAACCCTTCCGTGGCCCGGATGACGTAGCGGGCGTTGACGGTGCCGCGGGTGGTGCGCACGGCTCCGGGGCCCAATTCGACGGCGGGCGTCTCCTCGTGGATCACCACGCCCAGCCGCTTCACTGTCTGCGCCAGCCCGCGGACCAGCTTGGCCGGCTGGATCCTGGCGCAGTGGGGGTGCCAGATGCCGCCCAGCACGCCGGAAATGTTGATCCGTTCCCGCGTCCCTTCGGCGTCGAGCAGCTGCGTGTCGGCGTTGGCCCATTTGGCCTCCGACGCCGCAAACGCCTTTAGACGCTGCAGTTGCGCGGGGGTGGTGGCAACGTTCAGCTCTCCGCCCTTGACGATGTCGGCCTCGATCCCTTCCGCCGCTGCCACGTCAATGACTTCCTGTACCGTGCGGTTCATGGCGTCCTGGAAGCGTTCGACGGCGTCGCGGCCGTGGGTGCGCACGTAACCGTCGCGCCCGCCCGTGATGGTGTTGGTCAGCCAGCCGCCGTTGCGCCCGGATGCCCCGTAGCCGGCAAACTTCGCCTCCACGATGACAATGTGCAGGCTGGGATCCGCCTTGGCCAGGTAATACGCCGTCCAGAGGCCCGTGTAGCCGGCGCCGACGATGCACACATCGGCCCGGGTGTCGCCGTCGAGCGGGTTGGCCGGCGCAGGCACGCCGGAGCCGGCGTACCAAAAGGACACGTTCCCGTTGACGGGTCCGCCGGCCATGGGGCTGCCGTTAGCGTTCAAGGTTCACCATGACGTGCTTGACGCGGGTGTAGTCCTCCAGCGCATACATGGACAGGTCCTTGCCGTGGCCGGAGTGCTTGAAGCCGCCATGGGGCAGTTCGGCGCTGATGGTGATGTGGTCGTTGATCCAGACGGCGCCAAAGTCCAGTTGCCGGCTCAGGTCCATGGCCCGGGCCACGTCGCGGGTCCAGATGCTCGAGGACAGCCCAAACGGGACGTCGTTGGCCCACTGAACGGCTTGCTCCTCGGAGTCAAAGGACTGGACCGTGATGACGGGTCCGAAGATTTCCTCTTGGATGGCGGTGTCCATTTGGGCCAGGCCGGCAACCACGGTGGGCTCGTAAAAAAAACCGTCCCTCTCAATGATGTGCCCGCCGGTGAGCACTCGGGCATGGGCCGGAAGGTTTTCCACGAAGGCGGCCACCCGGGCAAGCTGTGCGGCGTTGTTCAACGGACCCATGTCGGCACGCTCCTCGGGCGAGCCGACGCTGTACCCGGCGGCCTCGGCGGCCAGCGCTGCGGCAAACTCATCGTGGACCGACGCTTCGACCAACACGCGCGTGGCCGCCGTGCAGTCCTGGCCGGCGTTGTACAGCCCGGCCATGGCGATGGTCCTGGCGGCCTTCGCGAGATCGGCGTCGGCAAAGACAAGCACGGGGGCCTTGCCGCCAAGTTCCAGGTGGGTGCGCTTGAGATCCAGTGCGGCGGACTTGGCGACCTCCATGCCGGCCCTCACGCTGCCGGTGATCGAGACAAGCTCCGGGGCGGGGTGCTCGACGACGGCACGGCCGGTGTCGCGGTCGCCCGTGACCACGTTGAACACGCCGGCCGGGAGTACCTGCCCGGCCAGTTCGGCCAGCCGCAGCGTGGTCAGCGGCGTGGTGTCGGAGGGCTTGAGCACAATGGTGTTGCCGCCGGCCAGGGCGGGCCCGATCTTCCAGATCGCCATCATGAGCGGGTAGTTCCAGGGCGTGACCTGCCCGACGACGCCGATCGGCTCGCGACGGATGAAGGAGGTCCGGTTGGCCACGTATTCACCGGCCGCTGAGGCGTCCATGGTGCGGGCGGCACCGGCGAAGAAGCGCAGTTGGTCGGCGCATGGCGGAATTTGCTCGTCCGCGATCATGGCGAACGGCTGGCCGGTCTGGGCGCTTTCAAGCTCAACGAACTCTCCGGCATGCTCCTCGAGGAGGTCGGCCAGTTTCAGCAACGCGTTTTGGCGCTCCGACGGGGTGGTCCTGCCCCAGCCACGTGCCGCGGCCCGGGCTGCGGCATAGGCGGCGTCGACGTCGTTGGCGTCGGCAATGGCCACCACGGCGATTTCACGGCCCGTGGACGGGTTGACCACGGGCGAGGTGCGCCCGCCGGCAGCCGATACGAACGCGCCGTTGATGAACAGGCCGGGGTTCTCATACATGGTGATCGTCATTGATAGCCTCTTGATGGTCGCTGCGCCGGGCAAAAAATACGGCGGATGTCCTGAATCCGTGGAATTCAGGACATCCGCCACGGAATACGAAGTAGTTTTACGAGTCTACAACGCTTTTCATGGTTGTAAAGGGCCTATCGCGTGAAACCGTCGGCCACGGCCAGCGCTTCGCCAATGATGGCCAGCCCGGCCCGCAACTCCTCTTCGGTGATGACCAGCGGAGGGCAGATGTGGATGCGGTTGTTGTTGACCATGGGCCATAGTCCGCGGGCCTTGCAGGCGGCTACCACCTCGGCCATGGGCCGTGCGGCACCCCCGGCGGCATTGAACGGCACGAGCGGCTCACGGGTGTCCTGGTTGGTGACCAGTTCCACGGCCCAGAACAATCCCCGCCCGCGTACTTCGCCGACGCTGGGGTGCTTGTCCAGCCAGGATTCGAGGATTGGCCGGACCACGCGGCTGCCGAGGTCGCGCACGTGGGCCAGGATGCCGTCGCGTTCGAAGACCTTGAACGTGGCCACACCGGGCGCGCACGCCAGCGGGTGCCCGGAGTAGGTGAGCCCGCCCGGGTATGCCTTGTCATCAAAGATTGCGGCAATCTCATCGCTCATGACCACCCCGCCGAGGGGCACGTAACCGGAGTTCACGCCCTTGGCAAACGAGATCAGGTCCGGGACGACGTCGAACGCGTCCACCGCGAACCACTCGCCGATGCGGCCAAAGCCGGCCATGACCTCGTCGGCAATGTAGACGATCCCGTACTTGTCGCACAGGGCGCGCACGCCGGGCAGGTAGCCCGGTGGCGGGACCAGGATGCCATTGGTGCCCACCACGGTTTCAATGATGATGCCGCCAATGGTGGAGGCGCCTTCAAGGACGATCACGCTTTCCAGGTGCTCCAGCGCGCGGGCGCTCTCTTCCTCCGGCGTGCTGGAGTGGAACGGGGAACGGTAGGCATAGGGTCCGAAGAAGTGCGCCACGGAGGCGGCGCCGGGCTCGTTGGCCCAACGGCGGGGATCGCCCGTGAGTTGCATGGCGGTGGACGTGGCCCCGTGGTAAGAGCGGTACTGTGCCAGGATCTTGGACTTGCCGGTGAACGCCCGGGCCATCCGGACGGCGTTTTCGTTGGCCTCGGCGCCGCCGTTGGTGAAGAACACCTTGTTAAGCGTCCCCGGCGCCTTGGAAGCGATGAGCGCTGCCAGTTCGCCGCGGATGTCGTTGGCGAAGGCGGGCTGGATCGTGGCCATGGTGCCGGCCTGGTCCTGGATGGCCTTGACCAGATCGGGGTGCTGGTGGCCCAGGTTCAGATTGACCAGCTGGGCGCCAAAGTCAAGGTAGCTGTTGCCCTGGTAGTCCCAGAACGTGGAACCCTTCCCGCCCGCGACGGGCAGCGGATCGATTTTGGCCTGGGCGGACCAGGAGTGCAAGACATGCGTGCGGTCGTTGTGGCGGATGGTGCGCACGACGTCGGCCGCGACGTCGGGGATTACGGTCATGACGGGTCCTTTCCGTGGGCCGAATTTTAAGAGTTGCTCGGGAAGCCGAGGTCCACGCGGGAGGTGGAGGGGTCGTTCCACCGGGTGGTGACCACCTTGGACCGGGTGTAGAAGTGGACGCTTTCGGGGCCGTAGATGTGGGCGTCGCCAAACAGGGAGTCTTTCCAGCCGCCAAAGGAGAACGCGCCGACGGGCACGGGGACGGGGACGTTGACGCCCACCATGCCGGCCTCGACGTCGAACTGGAAGGCGCGGGCGGCACCGCCGTCGCGGGTGAAGATGGCCGTTCCGTTGCCGAATTGGTTGCTGTTGATCAGTTCCAGGGCTTCGTCGTAGCTGTCCGTGCGCACCACGGCCAGGACGGGGCCAAAGATTTCGTCGGTGTACACCTTCATGTGCTTCTTGACGTGATCAAGCAAAGTGACGCCGATGAAGAAGCCGTCGTTGTCGAACAGAGCTTCGCGGCCGTCGGCGATCACGGTGGCGCCTTCGGCTGCGGCGCCGGCCACATAGGAGGCCACCTTGTCGCGGTGTTCGCGGGTGATCAGCGGACCCATGTCGGTGCCGGCCTGCGTGCCGTCGCCGATGGTCAGGGCGCCAAGGCGGTCCTTGATGGCAGTTACGAGGTCATCGGCGATGTCGCCCACCGTGACGACAACACTGACGGCCATGCACCGCTCACCGGCGGAGCCGTAGGCTGCGGATACGGCGGCGTCGGCGGCACTCTCGACATCGGCGTCGGGCAGTACCATCATGTGGTTCTTCGCCCCGCCCAGGGCCTGGACACGCTTGCCGGCGCCGGCGGCGCGCTGGTAGATGGAGCGGGCGATCGGCGTCGAGCCGACAAAGCTGACGGCCTTTACGGTGGGGCTGTCAAGGATCGCATCCACGGCTTCCTTGTCGCCCTGGACCACGTTCAGCACGCCGTCGGGCAGCCCGGCCTCCTGGAACAGCTTGGCCAGGAAGATGGCCGCGGAGGGGTCTTTCTCGCTGGGCTTGAGCACCACGGTGTTGCCGCAGGCGATGGCGCTGGCCACCATCCACAGCGGCACCATGACGGGGAAGTTGAAGGGGGTGATACAGCCGACCACGCCAACGGGCTGCTTGATGCTGTGGACGTCGACGCCGGTGGAGACTTGTTCGCTGTGCTCGCCTTTAAGCAGGTGGATCAGCCCGGCGGCGAATTCAATGTTCTCGCTGCCACGGGCAATCTCGCCAGCCGCGTCGTCGAGGACCTTGCCGTGTTCGCTGGTGACAATGGCCGCCAGCGCACCCTTGCGCTCCTGGAGCATCATGCGCACCTTGAAGAAGATGTCGGTGCGCTTGGTCAGCGAGGTGGCCCGCCAGGCCGGCAGTGCTGCGGCCGCCGCGGCGATGGCCTCGTTGGCAACCTCGATGCTGGCAAAGGCAACTTCGCGGTGCTGCTCTCCGGTGGCGGGGTTGTACACGGCGCCGCGGCGTTCCCCCGAGGTGTTTTCCTGGCCGGCAATGAAGTGCGGGATGAGCTGCATGGGTAATTGCTCCTAGGG
>JBAUMA010000374.1:0-2000 GCA_049578485.1 Specibacter sp. | reverse complement strand
GGAGTGCTGCGTGCCGGCCAGCTCGGCCGGGGCTACTGGCCCGAGGGACCCACGCCGTGGCTGTTGAGCCGGCTGCGGACGCGACGTGCCTGTTCGGCGGCCGCGGCCAGCCGCTTGAATTCACGGTCGCGCCGTTCGGAAACCAGGGCTGCCAGGAACACCTCCGGGGGAGTGCCTGCCGGGGGCGGTGGGGCAACATGGCTGCTCGCCTCCGTGGCCAACTCGGCCCCCATGGCCGCCCTGGACGCCGGCGCCATGAGGCCGCCCTGGCGCAGGAACACTGAAATTCGCCGGGCCAGCGGGTCCGGCAGGCGGCCAATGTCCGCCAGGGCCGCCCACGGCGCCAGGGCAGGGACAACGTGCACCTGCAGCGGTTTCGGTTCCGGGGCCCGGTCGCGGATGGCGTAGGTTCCGGCCAGCATGTCGCCGAGCCGCTTGGATTTGTCGTTGAACAGGCACACCAGGAATGCCACCGAACCGAGGGTCAGGTAAATTTCAAAAAAACCCAGCAAGCCCCTGATCAAGGCGTGCCGGAAGCGGATGGAGCCGCCGTCGTCGCGCACTATCCGCAGGCCCATGATGAGCTTGCCCAGCGACTTGCCGCGGGTCAGCGTTTCCACGGCGATCGGCAGTGCCACCAGGATCGCCACCAGGGTGAGAAGGATGATGGCCTTGGCGGCGGCCGCATCCACCAGGAACGGAACCGCGCCTATCGTGAACATGGCCGCGACCACCAGAGCCACGGTAGCGAGCACGTCAATGGCTGAACCGAGCGACCTGGCGGCAAAGGACGCTGGCCGCAGTTCCAGGACCACGGCCTCCCCGGTGATGATCGCAGACATGGCATCAGTCTAGCCACCCGTCCCCAAGCACGCTCGTGGGCCCAGCCAAGCGCCTTGCGGCTAAGCTGGCGGTGTGGATTTGGACGCGTTTACCGCAGTGCACCGCCCCGAGTGGGAGCGGTTGAAGGTGCTGGGCAAAAAACGCCGGCTCAGCGGCGAGGAATCCGATGAACTGTTGGAGCTGTATCAAAGCGTGTCCTCCCACCTGTCCCTGATCCGCTCCGTGGCCGCCGAAAGCCCGCTGTCGGCCTCGTTGTCGGCCATCCTGGCCAATGCGAGGACCCGGTTCACGGGTGCACGGTCAAACGTTTTTGTCGACGTGGCCCGCTTCTTCGTGATCTCCCTGCCCGTCGCTTTTTACCGGTTGCGTTGGCTGACGGTCGTTGTGGGGGCCGTATTTGTCCTCATCAGCGCCCTTTATGCGCTGTGGGCCTCCGGCAACCCCGGCGTCCTGGCGGCCCTGGGCAGCGACGCGAGGCTGCAACAGCTGGTCAACCACGACTTCACCGACTACTACTCCGAAAACCCTGCAGCCTCCTTTGCCGGCTCAGTCTGGACCAACAACGCCTGGATTGCGGCCCAGTGCGTGGTTTTGGGCATCACGGGCGTGTTTGTGCCGTACTCGTTGTTCATGAACGCCCAAAACACGGGCATGGTGGCCGGTGTCATGTTTGCCTACGACCGCGGCGATGTCTTCTTCAGCTACATCCTCCCGCACGGGCTCATGGAGCTGACGGCCATCTTCATCGCCTCGGCCGCCGGGCTGCGCATCTTTTGGTCCTGGGTGCGGCCAGGGCCCAGCAGCAGGCTCGACTCCCTGGCGCTGGAGGGCCGGTCCCTGGTGACCACCGCCGTCGGGCTGGTCTTTGTTTTGTTTGTGTCCGGACTGGTCGAGGCCTATGTCACGCCGAGCCCCTTGCCTGTATGGGCAAAGATCGGCATTGGGGCGGCTGTGCTGGCCGGATATTGGACGTACGCCCTGGTGCTGGGCCGCCGGGCCTGGCTGGCCGGGGAGCGCGGGGACCTTGGCGCGGACGACGCCGGGGCTGCCGCCATTTCCGCGTAAACGCACGCCACGTCGTGAACGCAGCCTGTGAACGAGGTGTCAGTTTGGCAACGCCGCGGGGTGGCAGCGGGAACCTGTCAGCGCGCACCGGT
>JBAUMA010000373.1:0-11117 GCA_049578485.1 Specibacter sp. | reverse complement strand
CGGCAGCGATAGCTGCCGTGCCCTGCATCATGTTTCTACTCTAAGCCACGGCACCGACATTCCGTGGAAGCCAATCGCCAGGGCTGCACAGTTTCGTGCAGCCCTGGCGGTGGAGGGCCCTTTAGCGGGTGATTGCCGCGGGCTTGATCTTGCGGGGTTCAAGAACCTCATCGATCAGGCCGTAATCCTTGGCCTGGGCGGCGGTGAGGATGTTGTCACGCTCGATGTCGTTACTGACCTGCTCGGGCGTGCGTCCCGAGTGGGCGGAGAGGGTGTTCTCCAACCATTCGCGCATGCGCATGACCTCGTTGGCCTGGATTTCCAGGTCGGAGGCCTGGCCGCCCTGGCCACCGGACAGTGCCGGCTGGTGGATCAGCACGCGTGCGTTCGGCAGTGCCAGGCGCTTGCCCGGCGCACCGGCTGCCAGCAGGACGGCAGCGGCACTGGCGGCCTGGCCCAGGCAGACGGTCTGTACTTCCGGGCGGATGAACTGCATGGTGTCGTAGATGGCCGTCATGGCCGTGAACGATCCGCCGGGAGAGTTGATGTACAAGGTGATGTCGCGGTCGGGGTCCGTGGACTCCAGGACCAGCAGCTGGGCCATGACGTCGTCGGCCGAGGCATCGTCAACCTGGACGCCCAGGAAGATGATGCGGTCCTCGAACAGCTTCGTGTACGGGTCCTGGCGCTTGAAGCCGTACGGGGTCCGCTCCTCGAACTGCGGGAGGACGTAGCGGCTTGTGGGCAGATTGCCGGCAGTGTGGCCAAACGCCGTGCTGCCAAAGTTGTAAGTCATCTCTATGCTCCTGAAAATGTTTTCTTTGGCCGGTTACTTGGCGTTGGTTCCGCCGCCGCCGGCGACGGTTCCGGCGTGGCGGCTGATCTTGTCAAAGAAGCCGTATTCGAGGGCTTCCTCGGCCGTGAACCACTTGTCGCGGTCGTTGTCCTTGAGGATCTTCTCCACGCTCTGGCCGGTCTGCTCTGCAGTCAGCTCGGCCATGACCTTCTTCATGTGCAGGATCAGTTCGGCCTGGATCTTGATGTCCGACGCCGTTCCGCCAATGCCGCCCGAGGGCTGGTGCATGAGGATGCGTGCGTTGGGTGTTGCGTAACGTTTGCCCTTGGTGCCTGAAGAGAGCAGGAACTGTCCCATGGAGGCAGCCAGGCCGGTTGCCACGGTGACCACGTCGTTCGGGATGAACTCCATGGTGTCGTAGATGGCCATTCCGGCCGTGACCGAGCCGCCGGGCGAGTTGATGTAAAGGTAGATGTCCTTTTCGGGATCCTCAGCCGAGAGCAGCAGCAGCTGCGAGCAGATCAGGTTGGCGTTGTCGTCGCGTACTTCCGAGCCGAGCCAGATGATGCGCTCTTTGAGCAGGCGGTTGTAAATGTACTGATCCTGGCCTGACGAATCCGGGCCGGCCATCGTCGGTGTGGTGTGCTGTGCCATGGTGGACTTACCTCTCCTTCGTGCGGTCCGCTGGACCGTGACCGTTCCGGCAGATACCGTCACGCCCAGTCCAATGCGGACCATCACTAATCTTCACTACTTGGACAGTAGCCGTTTTTGGCCCCGTTTTGTTTCGTAAAACCGTGCTGTTCGCTGACGGCGCACGATTGCCGGACCACCAGGATTTGGGGCACAAAAAACCGTTGCCGGCTCCCTGGGGAACCGGCAACGGTTTAGGCATTCACTTCAATGAAGAAGGAATTAGATGCGGGCCTCGCCCGGATCGACAACTGCGGTGGGCTCGATGACGTCATCGGCCGACTCAACTGCTTCTTCTTCGCCGGCAACCGAGACAAAGTCGGTCAGGTCGACGTCGGCGCCCTTGGTGTCCTTGACGGTGGCCTTGGCCAGAACGGCGGCCAGTGCCTTGCGACGGCGAACCTCCCCAACAATCATGTTGACCTGGCCCGAGGAGTCGAGCATCTGGGCGAACTGGTTCGGGTCCATGCCGTACTGGCTGGCTGAGGAGACGATGTAGTCGATCAGTTCAGCCTGGCTGACACTGACTTCTTCCTTGTCGGCGATGGCGTCGAGGATGACCTCGTTGCGGAACGCACGCTCGGTGTTTTCCTTGACCTCGGCGCGGTGCTCTTCGGTGTCATGCTCTTCGGTGCCGTGGGAGTTCTCCGGGCGGAAGTGCTGCTCGAGCTGCTCGGTGACAACGGATTCCGGGACGGGAACCTCGACGAGCTCAACGAGCTTGTCCAGGACCTTGTCGCGGGCCTCGACGCCCTGCTCAACCGTCTTGGACTCGGCGGCCTGCTTGGCCAGGTCCTCGCGCAGTTCGGCGATGGTGTCGAACTCGGACGCCAGCTGGGCGAAGTCGTCGTTTGCCTCGGGCAGTTCGCGGACCTTGACGGAGGTGACCTTTACGGTGACCTGTGCTTCTTCACCTGCGTGCTCGCCGCCGGCCAGCTTCGTGTCGAAGATGGCCTCTTCGCCGGCGGACAGGCCGGTTGCGGCCTCGTCCAGGCCGTCAAGCATGTTGCCGGCACCGATCTGGTAGGACAGGTCCGATGCCGAGTCAACCTCTTCGCCGTCGATCTTGGCGGCGATGTTGATGGTCAGGAAGTCGCCATCGGCGGCCGGTCGGTCCTCAACCTTGAGCGTGCCGAAACGGCCGCGCAGCTCATCGAGTGCCTTGTCGGTGTCGGCGTCGGAGGCCTCAAGTGCCTCAACCTCGACGGCGATGCCTTCGTAGTCGGGCAGCTCGATTTCCGGGCGGATGTCGATCTCGACGTGGAACTTGAGTTCTCCGTCGGTGGCGGTCGGGTCCGGAACCTCGGTGATTTCAACCTCGGGGCGGCTCAGCGGGTTGATGCCGGCTTCCACAACGGCGCTCTGGTACCAACCGTTGAGGCCCTCGTTGATGGCGGTTTCCAAGACGTAGCCACGGCCAACGCGCTGGTCGATCAGCTTGTTGGGGACCTTGCCCTTGCGGAAACCAGGCACCTGGACCTGTGTGGCAATCGTCTTATAAGCCTCTGCAATGCTGGGCTTCAATTCCTCAAAGGAAACCTCAACGTTGAGCTTTACCCGAGTGGGCGTGAGGTTTTCGACAGCGCTCTTCACAGCGTGGTACTCCTGATGGTCTGTTGGTGGATTTTAGGCACCAGCACATGGGCAGTCACTGACCAAACGTGAACCGGATAATGCTGAGTCGGGGCGACAGGACTCGAACCTGCGGTCTCCTGCTCCCAAAGCAGGCGCGCTAGCCACTACGCTACGCCCCGTAGTGCCCGCAACAGTCTACGGGCAAAAGTTCGCGGATGCACAATTGCCCCTGCCGCGCCCGGGGCCCTTTGACGCATCGACTTGACGCATCGACCCCGATTTGCGAGCGGCCAAGAGCGTTGCTAGTATCGAGGAGTTGTTCGGCCTGGAGCCGAAAAATGCGGGGGCGTAGCTTAATGGTAAAGCCTCAGTTTTCCAAACTGATGACGCGGGTTCGATTCCCGTCGCCCCCTCCAAATTACAGGTAATCCCCGGACCGCGCTTGTCGCGATCCGGGGATTTTTGTTTGTCCGGTGATCGAGTGCCTGGTGATCGAGCTGGGGCCACGGCCGCGAGGGGCCCGGCGCGACCTTACGAGCGTCGGGAGCGGCTGGGGAGCGAGATCCAGGCTCGATCACCCGAATTCAACCTTGGCAGCCCGGGCACCAATACAGTTTTCGCCCGCCAAGTTCGGCCATGCCTATGACGGTGCCGCAGTGCCGGCACGGCAAGCCGTTGCGCTTGTAGACGTAGTGGGAGTCCGCCACGGGTACGTCCCTGTTGACTTTCGACGCCGCCCCGGGGCTTGCGCCGTGATCCCATCCCTTCGCCGCCAAGCCAACGGCAACGCCGAGCCCGGAGGGTCTGTCCGGCAGTTCGGTGGTGATGATGCGCCCGTCCCTGACGCCGTCGGCCATGACCGCCGCGATGTCCTCCCAGAGAGCGCATGCTTCTTCGACCTGCAGGGACGTGCCGGGCAGCAGGGGGTCAAGACCCAGCCGGAACAAGACTTCCGCCCGGTACACATTGCCCACCCCTGCCAGCACGTCCTGTTTCATGAGTTGGAGCCCGATGCCCGTGGTGCTCTTGCGGATGCGCCGGACAAATTCGTCACGGTCGCCGTCGAAATTGTTTAAGGGGTCGGGTCCAAGCTTGGCCCGGCCTGCGGCTGCCTCGGCGTGCGTGAGCACCTCGCAGGCCGTCGGTCCGCGCAAATCCGCCCAGCCGTGGGCCGACACCAGGCGCACCCGCACCGCGCCCTTGGGTTCGGGCGGGCCGTCGTACTCCCCACGTCCTCTCACGGCTCGCAAGCTCGCCGCGGGGCCCTCGGTCGCGTGGCCCCTGGTGCCCATGGAGTCGGCGGCCAGCTCCTGCTCGCCGATGCGCCGCGGCGCACCAATGCTGGAGGCACCAGTAAACGTGGTGTCCCCACCAAAATCCCAGGCGCCGTAGAGGCCCAGGTGGACCCTCATGACCAGCTCGTGCGAGAAATACAGGAACATTTGCTTGCCGTGGGCCTGTGCCAGTTCCAGGGCATGCCCGTCAATCCGGGCCGCACCGGCAGCAAACTTCCCCTGCGGGCTGGACACCACCAGTTCCTCGCCGCCGAACACGTCCTGAAACTGCCGGGCCAACCGGTGGACGGAGTGGCCCTCAGGCATGGCGCCGGGCCGGAGCCAGAACCAGGGCGTTCAAGATCCCCGCCATGCGCTCGGCACTTTCCAGGGCGTCCGTGCTGACCACCACTTCCCGGCCGCCAGCCACCGAAAGCAGGAGGGCCGGGCCGCGGCGAAGCAGCAGGGTTGTTCCCCAAGGTCCACTCCGGTATCCCCAGCCACCGTGGTGTTTGGGCTGCACGAACGGCAGGGCCATGGCCGCACCAATCGTTGCCAGCGGAACCTGGATCACGCGCCAGCGCTTCCACAAGAGCACGTTGACGGCGTCGGTCGAGACCGTAACGGTGAGCCCGCCAATGGTCACAGCCGGCACCTCGGCCTGCCGCGCACCTGCGGGAGATTCGCCGTCGTCCGTGTTTCCGCGGCGGGTGGGAACATGCGAGGCCGCCATCCCACCCAGGAGGGCGGCCATTCCCGTCCCCGCCCACACCAACAGCCAATCCATTCCCGCCGCGCCGGGCGCGGCACCGCGGGGCTGCAATCCGCCCATGAACATGGCCGCCATGAACCCCGTCAAAGTGATGGTGATTGCCACGCCCACCCGGCGCATTCGCGCACTCAAGTTGCCGTTGGCAAAGTTCACCGCACAGATCAGGCCCGAGCCCATCGTCACGGCAAAGGCCAGCACGGCCGTGGCGGCAAAGGGCGCGTTTCCGGCGGCTTGCATGGACTGGCCCCGGTTTGAGGCGGCCGTCGCCGGGATGTCCCCGGCTATCAACAGCAACCACATGCCCAGCGCCCCGGCAATCACGGTGACCGGTGCGGCGGCCAGCACGAAGGTGTGCCGGTCAAATGTTGCCGGTCTCCGGCCCACGGTCAACGGCCTGCCCACAACTTACTTCCTTTCGAGACAACGGTGGCGCAGCGCAGCATTACTCTGCGACAACACCCGTGGTTTCGTACTCGGCGATCTTCCCGATCCGGCGCACGTGGCGTTCGGCGTTGCTGAACGGCTCGGCCAGGAACGCCTCGATGATGGCCGTGGCCTCTTCGACGCTGTGCTGGCGGCCGCCCACGGCCACCACGTTCGCGTCGTTGTGTTCGCGGGCCAGCGTGGCCGTGGACAAATTCCACGCCAGGGCGGCCCGGATGCCCTTGACCTTGTTGGCCGCGATCTGTTCGCCGTTGCCGGAGCCGCCAAGCACGATGCCCAGGGCGTCGACGCCGGCGGCCTGGTCCGCCGCCACGGCGAGGGCCGCGTTGATGCAGAACGACGGGTAGTCGTCCTCGGCGTCGTAGGCCTTGGGTCCGTGGTCAACCATGTCGTAGCCCTTGGCGGCCAATTCGGTGATCAGGTGGGCGCTAAGCTCCATGCCGGCGTGGTCGGTTGCGATGTGAACGCGCATGAGTGGTCCTTCAAATCGTGGTGGGTTGCAAGTCCCCACAAGCCTACCCAAAGCGGCGCGTCAGCGTTGCCCCGGTGCCTTCCCTGCCCGCCGGTTCAGGATCGCGGCCAGCTCGTCGGCCGCGTCCAGGTTGGGGGCATTGAGCACCACCCTGCCCGCCGCTGCCGTGCGAAGGACGACGGCGGCACCCGAGTAGGCCAGGAACGTTTCGCTTCCGCTGTGCTTGCGCAGGCCCCAGCCACCGTAGTCCCCCGCCTTGATGTCAAGGGAAACGGCGGCCGCCACGTCCGTGCACGGCACGACGACGACAGGCACCAGCCCGGCCAGCTTCACTGTCAGCTGCCGCCTGTCCACGTGGACGGTGGCGCAGAGTGCGGCCACCACCAGCAAGGCCAACACCGTGGTCCCGAGCAGAAACCAGACGCTGACAACCGCCAAGATCGCGCCCGGGAACACACCGGCAAGCAGGATCATGATGATGACCGAGCTGCGCGGGTGGATGGCGTAGGCCAGGCGGTCGTTGGCGGCCGTGGGATCGGATTCCAACTCCAATACGCGGGCCAGGGCGGCGTCATCGGAGGCTCCCCACTGCTCATCGGGCTTAAACGTGAGCGCCAGCACCACGCCCATCGCCGCCGCCAGTCCGCACCCCATGAGCACCACATAGCCGTCCACCCGGACGGTGGGCACTCCTCCTTGCCCCGACTGGCCCAGCAGGGCGGCGGCAAACAAAGTGCAGGAGGCCAGCTGCAGTGCCATGGCCACCCCCAGTAGCACCCGTCGCAGCGTGCGCGACAGCGTGGTCCGGGCACCCAGGCTGCCAATGCCGGCACCCAGTAATAGCGTCACCACCACGGCCACCACCAGGAACACGGCCAGCGGCAGGGGGTTCCCACCCGTGGGCAATACGACGCCGTGGGGCAGTTGGGCGTCGACGAGCAGCCCGCCACCCACCAGGCCGGCCGACAGCAGGCACGGGAAGATCAGGGCAAACCGCAGCGCCCTGGCGTCGATGTGACGATCACCACGCCTGGCCCCCTCGTTTTGCACGCTCATTGCTGTGCCCCGTAAGCGGCGGCGGATTGTACGTACGCCGTCACCAGGGAACACGCCTGGCCCGCGGTTTCGGCGTCGGGCATGGAAATGACGTGGCGCTGGTGGAAGCCTGTTTCCAGGACCAGGGCCGGGCCGCTGCCCATGATGAAGCCGGTCGATCCCCCGCCCAGGCGGTAGCCCCAGCCGCCAAAGTCCATCGCCTTGATGTCCTGCACGGACGCGGCGTGGATCTCCTGATACGTGGTGGGCATGAGCTTCCAAAAACCGGAAGCCAGCACCTTCACGCCCTTGGGACCGATCACCGCGATCCCCTGACAAAACGCCCACACCAGGACCGCGACCGGCAGCCCCAACAGGGCAAGCCACGGTGAAACAAGGAACATGCTCACGGCCACCACGCCGCCGGCACCCAGGATCAGGGGCCACTTCCAGCGGCCCATGGACACGCGGATCGCCAGGGTTTCACGGTTGGCCGCCATGACCCGGGCCTCCGGCCGGACGGGGTTGGCCAACAAGCCGGCGGCCACCGTTTGCACGCCGTCGCCGGGTGTCCTGTCCACCGGACCGGGCCGGTACAGCCATCCCGCCAGGGCGCCAACCACAACACCCAGGACGACGCCGGTCCACACCACCGGCGCGGACATGACGGCCTGTGAGGCGTCGCGGAGGCCGAGTTGCCCCGCCACGGTGGCCACGGCCAGCCCTGTCAGGGCGATGCCGCCGCCGATTCCCAGGCCCACGCAGAAGCGGGCGATGCCCCGCGATTGGCCGCGGGAGGCCACGCCCAAACCGCCCAGCACGGCTCCCGTACCGGCGCACAGGAAGAAGGCGGTGGCCGCCATGCCCCACAGCGAGGAGTACCCGTCAACGCCGTCGCTCCCCCAATGGGATGCCAACTTGCCGGGCAGTTGGCCGGACACACCGAACATCCAGACGGCCGTCGCCAACCCCAGCAGCAACGGAATCACCACCACCGCCAGCAGCCATCGGCTGTTGTACTTCTTTTCCCCCGCAATGCCGCGGTCTGCAATCCCCAAGCGAAAACGCCCCACTTCCCAGTCAACGTCCATGATTCTTCAAGACTCCACCACACGGGCCCGAGGTTCAACTTTGGGTCCGCAGCGCCACCGGGGACAGCCCGCGAGGCACCGCTGCGCGTTCCGCCTAGAGCGATGGCCCGTGGCGCCGAACACATTCACGCATATTAAGTGCAAGAATAATTTCATCTCGCCGGTGCTCGCATCACCGGCCACAGTCCACCCGACTTTCGAACGAAAGGCATCACCATGCCTGGCATGAACCTGACCCGCGCCGAGGCGATTGAGCGCACTTCCTCCCTCACCGTTGACTCTTACGAGGTGACCCTTGACCTGACAGTGTCGGAGAAGACGTTTCCTTCCACCACGACGGTGAGATTTTCGGCGAAGGAGGGTTCGTCGTCGTTCATTGACGCGGTGACGGATGCCGTGCACCAGGTCACGCTCAACGGCGTGGACCTTGACCCCGCGGTGGTGTCCGACGGCGTCCGCATCCAGCTGCCCAACCTTGCCGCGGAGAACGAACTCACCGTGGTGGCCGACGCCTTGTTCATGAACACGGGCGAGGGCCTGCACCGCTTCGTGGATCCCGTGGACGGCGAGGTGTACCTCTACAGCCAGTTTGAGGTGCCGGACAGCCGTCGCATGTTTGCCGTGTTTGAGCAGCCCGACCAGAAGGCCACCTTCACCTTCCACGTGACCGCTCCCGAGCACTGGGACGTTATCTCCAACTCCCCCACACCGGAGCCCGTGCCGGCCGGCGAGGGCAAGGCTACGTGGCACTTCGAGCCAACGCTGACCATGTCCAGCTATATCACCGCGCTGATCGCCGGCCCGTACGCGTCCGTGCGCAGCGAACTGACCAGCTCCGACGGTCGGGTGATCCCGCTGGGCGTGTTTGCCCGCAAGTCCCTCATGGAATTCATGGACGCCGACAACGTCTTTGAGCTGACCCGGCAGGGCTTCGAGTTCTTTGAAAAGCAGTTCGGCACCCCGTACCCGTTCCCCAAGTACGATCAGCTGTTCGTGCCCGAGTTCAACGCCGGTGCCATGGAAAACGCGGGGGCCGTGACGTTCCTGGAGAGCTATGTGTTCCGTTCCAAGGTGGCAGACGCCATCGTCGAACGCCGCGCCATCACCATCCTGCACGAACTCGCGCACATGTGGTTTGGCGACCTCGTCACCATGCGCTGGTGGAACGACCTCTGGCTCAACGAGTCCTTCGCCGAGTTCATGTCCACCCTGGCCGCGGCCGAGAACACCAAGTACGTTGACGCCTGGACCACGTTCTCCTCGATGGAAAAATCGTGGGCCTACCGCCAGGACCAGCTGCCCTCTACCCACCCCATCAAGGCCGAGATCAAGGACCTCGAGGACGTCCTGGTGAACTTTGACGGCATCACCTACGCCAAGGGCGCCTCGGTGCTTCGCCAGCTGGTGGCCTGGGTGGGCCAGGAGGAATTCATGGCCGGGGTGCGGGCGTACTTTGCCAAGCATTCCTGGGGCAACACCGAACTGCCCGACCTCATGGTGGAGCTGGAAGCCTCCAGCGGCCGCGACCTGACTCTGTGGACCGAAAAGTGGCTGGAGACGGCCGGCGTGAACACCTTCAAGCCGGCCGTTGAGGTGGACGACGCCGGCATCATCACCTCGTTCGCCATCCTGCAGTCCGCCGTGGCCGAGCACCCCGTGCTGCGCCCGCACCGGGCAGCCGTTGGCTTCTACGAGCTCGCCACCGAGGGCGAGGATGCCGGCAAGCTGGTGCGCACGCACCGGGTGGAGCTGGACGTGGACGGTGCCTCCACCTCCGTTCCGTCGCTGGTGGGCATGAAACGTCCGGCGCTGATCCTGCTCAACGACGACGACCTGGCCTACGCGAAAATCCGCCTCGATCCTGTTTCCCTGGCCACGGCCAAGGAGCACTTGAAGGACTTCCGCGACTCGCTGCCGCGCACCCTGGTCTCGGCGTCGGCCTGGGATGCCGCGCGCGACGGCGAAACCCCCTCCCGCGAGTACGTCCAGTTGGTGCTGGCGAACGTTGCTCACGAGACGGACTCCACCGTCATCATGGTGCTGTTGCGCCAGCTCGCCACCGCGCTGCACTACTACGTGGCGCCGGAGCACCAAAAGGCCACCGCCATTGACGCGGCCGAAGCTCTCTTTGAGTTGGCCCGTTCCGCAGCGGCCGGTTCGGACGCCCAACTGCAGTTTGCGAAGGCTTTCGCATCGATGGCCCAGTCCGACGTCCATCTGGACACGGTCCAGGAGCTGCTCTCCGGCAAGCTGATCCTAGACGGCTTGGTGATTGACACAGACCTGCGCTGGGAGATGCTGACCTCCCTTGCCGCCGGGGGCCGCGCCGCCCAGGGCACCATAGATCTTGAGCTGGCCGGGGACAACACCCAGACTGGCCAACTGGCTGCCGCCACGGCTTCAGCTGCCATCCCCACGCCGGAGGCCAAAGCACGGGTCTGGGAGTCCGTCGTCGAACGCGGCGATGCCGCGAACGCTGTCCAGCGCTCCGCCATCGCCGGCTTTGGCCGCGTTTGGGACACCACGCTGATGGAGCCCTACCTGGGCAAGTACTTTGCCGCGATTCGTCGGATTTGGGCGGAGAAGTCTTACGAGATCAGCTCCACCATCATCACCGGGCTGTACCCCTCGGAGCTGGTGGCCCAGTCCACCTTGGACGCCACCGACGCGTTCCTGGCCGAACTGGGCGATGAAACCCCGGCGCTGCGCCGCCTTGTGGTGGAAAGCCGCGACGGCGTGGAGCGTGCCCTCAAGGCCCGGGCCGCCGACGCCTAGTCCCCCGTTGAGGGGACACATCTCCGCGTAGTTGTGCCCCTATGTTGAGGGGACAGATCACCCTCCCCAGCCCGAGGCAAGCCTTGGGAGGTGTGGGGTGATCTGTCCCCTCAACTATATTTTGGCCATACATTTGCGTGCCTCCACGGTCGCGGCGGCAGCGGCACAATCGTGCTTAAAAGTCTATCCC
>JBAUMA010000372.1:0-2169 GCA_049578485.1 Specibacter sp. | reverse complement strand
GTCCAGAACGCCGACATTGTCCTGAAGGACGTCGTCGTGCCGCACTTTTACAAGCTTGATGGCGCCAACAGTTTTCGCGACACCAACAAGGTGCTCAAGACCACTCGGGCCACGGTGGGCTGGCAGGCCGTGGGGCTGCAGATGGCCGCCTTCGATGTGGCCCGCAAGTACGCCGTGGAACGACACCAGTTCGGCAAGCCGATTGCCAGCTTCCAGCTCATCCAGGAGCAATTGGTCAGCATGCTCTCCAACGCGCAGGCCTCCATGGGGATGATGGTGCGGCTGGCCCAGATGGAGGATGACGGGACCACGCGCAATGAACACTCCGCCTTGGCTAAGGCGTTCGTCACCAAGTGCATGCGCGAAACGGTTGCGCTGGGCCGGTCCATCCTGGGCGGCAACGGAATCCATGTGGACTACGAGATGGCGAAGATCTTCTGCGATGCCGAGGCCATCTACACCTACGAGGGCACCTACGAGATCAACACGCTGGTGGCGGGCCGCGCCATCACGGGGATCGCCGCGTTCGTCTAAAGTGCGACAGCGGGTGCCTCGACCGCCGTCAACGGGGTGCTGCGCTTTTCGGGGGCCGTTGTGGTGATTCGCCCCTGGCCGACCATGGGCGGATCACCGCAACGGCGTCTCAGCGTTTGGTGAAACACGTTCGGGCCACACGTCTTGGATTACAGACACTCCGGATCGCACGGACCTAGGATTCCGTGCCCCGGCGGGGTTGGATTGGAACATAGGAACTTCCGCCGGCGGTTTGCCGGCCCTGAATCAACAGCTAAGGAACGAATCATGGCAACGATGCATGACCCCTCCCGCACCATCCGGGCCGCCCGCGGCACCGAACTGTCCGCGAAGTCGTGGCAGACCGAGGCGCCGTTGCGCATGCTCATGAACAACCTTGACCCTGAGGTGGCCGAGCGCCCCGAGGATCTGGTTGTCTACGGTGGCACCGGACGGGCGGCGCGTTCCTGGGAGGCCTACGACGCCATCGTGGCCACGTTGAAGACCCTTGAGGACGACGAGACACTCCTGGTTCAGTCCGGCAAGCCGGTGGGTGTGTTCCGCACCAACAAGTGGGCCCCACGTGTGCTGCTGGCCAACTCCAACCTGGTGGGAGACTGGGCCACCTGGCCCGAATTCCGCAAGCTCGAGGCCGAGGGCCTGATGATGTACGGCCAGATGACGGCCGGCTCCTGGATCTACATCGGCACCCAGGGCATCCTGCAGGGCACCTTCGAGACGTTTGCGGCCATCGGCGAAAAGCGCTTCGGCGGCACCCTCGCCGGAACCCTGACCCTGACCGGCGGCTGCGGCGGCATGGGCGGCGCCCAGCCCCTGGCCGTCACCCTTAACGGCGGCGCCTGCCTGATCGTGGACGTATCCGAGGAACGCCTGCGCCGCCGTTCCGGCAAGCGCTACCTGGACGAGGTTGAGACGGACCTCGACGCCGCCCTGGCCAAGGTGCTTGCGGCCAAGGCCGAGAAGCGTGCCTTGAGTGTCGGCGTCGTCGGCAATGCTGCCGAACTGTTCCCGGAAATCTTGCGCCGCCACCAGGCCGGCGAGTTCACGGTGGACATCGTTACCGACCAGACCAGCGCGCACGACCCTCTCTCCTACCTGCCCACCGAATACTCGATTGAAGAGTGGGCGGCCGATGCGGAGAACGATCCCGAGGGGTTCACGAAGAAGTCGCAGAACGCGATGGCCCGCCACGTGCAGGCCATGGTGGAGTTCCAGGACGCCGGCGCGGAGGTCTTTGACTACGGCAACTCCATCCGTGACGAGGCACGCAAGGGCGGCTACAACCGTGCGTTTGAGTTCCTGGGATTCGTCCCGGCCTACATCCGCCCATTGTTCTGCGAGGGCATGGGGCCGTTCCGCTGGGTTGCCCTCTCCGGTGACCCCGAGGACATCCGCGTCACCGACGAGGCGCTGAAGGAACTTTTCCCCGAGAACACGCACCTGCACCGCTGGCTCGACGCCGCGGCGGAGCACGTTGAGTTCGAGGGCCTGCCGGCCCGCATTTGCTGGCTCGGCTACGGTGAGCGCGCCAAGGCCGGCGTGCTGTTCAACCAGCTCGTGGCCGACGGCAAGGTCAAGGCGCCGATCGTGATTGGCCGCGACCACCTGGACTCCGGTTCAGTGGCTTCCCGGTAC
>JBAUMA010000371.1:0-7828 GCA_049578485.1 Specibacter sp. | reverse complement strand
GGCGTGGTTTGCGCAGTCCTCCGGCCTGACCGAGGACGCCCAGGGCAACATCTGGGTGGCCGATTCCGAGACCTCGGCGCTGCGCGTATTGCGCTTTGACGACGACGGCGCCGTAACGGTGGAAACCGCGATTGGCGAGGGGTTGTTCGACTTTGGCTTCCATGACGGCGACGCCGCCCAGGCCCGCCTGCAGCACCCGCTCGGCGTGGCCGTGCTCCCGGACGGATCCGTGGCCATTGCCGACACCTACAACGGTGCCGTGCGCCGCTACGACCCCGCCACGAAGCAGGTCAGCACGCTGGCCCGCGGCCTGGCCGAGCCCAGTGACGTGCTGCTGGATGAGACCGGCGAGGTTCCGCTGCTCATTGTGGTGGAGGCGAACAAGCACCAGCTGATCCGCCTGCCGCTGCCCAAGAACGCCCTCCAGGTGGACGAGGGTGCTGCCCAGACGCAGCGCCCCAAGACGCCCGTGGCCGCCGGCGAGCTGGCGCTGACCATCCGCTTCTCCGCCCCCACGGGCCAAAAGCTCGACGACCGCTGGGGTGACCCCACCCAGTTGAAGGTCTCCTCCACGCCGCCGGAACTGCTGCTCGACGGCGGTGGCACCTCAGTTGGCTTGTCCAGGACGCTAACGCTGTCCCCCGACGTCCCCGAGGGCGTGCTGCACTTTACCGCCCGTGCGGCTGCTTGCGATGGTCCCGAGGACGCCAACGGCGAGATCCCCGACCACGCGGCCTGCCACCTGTACCAGCAGGACTGGGGCATCCCGGTGCTGTTGGCTGCCGACGGGGCCACGGAACTGGTGCTGGACCTGCGCGGCATGGACTAGTCCCCACCCGCACCCCTTGCCTCGTTCCTCGGCTGGGGCCCCTCGCGGGCGTGGGCCCACCCAGTTCTTGGCCGGTGCCTAGTAGCTGACCACCGGGGTGACGCCCACCGTGGTGCCATCGATCGACAGCTTGGCAGTGAACCCAAAGTCCTCGGTGGTCTTCACAGGCGAAACGACTCCGGTGAACAAATCCTGCTGCTGGTACTCCACCTGGGCCTTGACCGTCAGTGGTGCCAGCACCCAGGTGCCGCCGTACGGTGAAATCGTGACGGCCGGGTATTCCACGATGGTCCACTTGACGGCCGAGGTCACGCGGTTGTCGGTGGCCGCGCTCATGGGACAGTTCGAGGGCATCAGCACCGACTGCTTGGCGCAGGCGTCGAGGTACTTGTGGATGGTGCCACCCACCTGGGACAGCAGCTCACTGGTGGGCCCCGTGGTGAGGGCGACGGCGGGAACGGCCGTCAGTGGGCTGTTGACGTTGCGCGTCACCGGCGGGGCGGCGAAGAGCGGTGACCGGTACTCTGCCTCGTAATGTCCGGGGTAGAAGACGGCAAAGGAGTTCTTGCCGTCGGGCATGTTGACGGGAACTCCGTTGATGGCGGCCTGGTTGGCGTTGACCACCGAGACGTTGATGACCGGCAGCGTGGTGGGTGCCATTACCCAGCTGTCAAAGAACAGCCAGTGCTTGGGGCCGGGTATCAAGGTGAAATCGGTGGCCAGTTCGGCGCCGGCGATGCTGTAGCTCACGTGCACGCGCTTGTGGTTTTCCGGCGCGTCCGTGGGGTCGTCAAGGTGGACGTCCGTCACGGCTTCCTGGGATTTTGCCAGCCCGTCGCCGTCGAGCACCGCCGCATTGGCGCCGGGAACCCTGGCCTGCAACAGGCCCAGAGCCTTGGCGCCGTCGCCGGCACGGAGCGCATCCAGATAGTTCTGCACTGTTCGCTGCGGCCCGAAGGAACTGCTGTTGACCACGGCAATGGTCACAATGGCGGCGGCGATGGCCAGCATCAGGATCAGCAGCCACGCAGCGGCAATCTTGATAAGTTTGGCCCCGTTCATCACGCGGTCAACTGTACCGGCTTCGGACTGCAGAGCTGAATCCGCCATCCTTCGGCGTTCCGGGCCCGCCGCGGCTACCGCCGTTTCCGGGCAGCGGTGCCGAACATGTCACGCATCAGGTTCCGTCCCAATTGCGAGCCCATGGACCGGATCATGCTCTTCATCCCGCCGCCCAGGGCCCCGCCCAAGGCGCCGATGACCTCGGACGCCATGCCGCCGCCGTCGTTCTTGGGGGTAGGAAGGGCAACGGGAGGCGGCGGGGGCAGGGGCGCTCCAACCGCGGGACCCGTCGCCGGGGTGGCCGCTGGGGCCTGCAGCTTCTCGTAGGCGGAGACAGGATCGACGGCGGTCCCGTACGTGGGCAGCAGCGACGACGCGCCAACCACGGCCTTGACGGCGTCCTCGGAGCTGGGGCCCATGAGGGAGCCCGGCGCGCGCATCCGGGTCAGGGCCACGGGGGTGGGGGCGCCGTCTTCATTCATGACGGTGACCACGGCCTCGCCAATGCCGGCGCTCGTCAGCACCTCCTCGAGGTCGTAGTCGCTGACCGGGAAGGTGGAAACGGTGGCTTTCAACGCCTTGGCGTCGTCGGGGGTGAAAGCACGCAGGGCATGCTGGACGCGGTTGGCCAGCTGGGCCAAAATGTCGCCCGGCACGTCCTTGGGAGTCTGGGTGACGAAGAAGATGCCCACGCCCTTGGAGCGGATCAGGCGGACCGTTTGCGTGATGGCGTTCAGGAAGGCCTTGCTGGCGCCGTTGAACAGCAGATGGGCCTCGTCAAAGAAGAACACGAGCTTGGGTTTGTCGGCGTCGCCCACCTCAGGCAGATCGCGGAAGAGGTCGGCCAGCATCCACATCAGGAAGGTGGAGAACAGTAGCGGCTTGTCCTGGACGCCGGGCAGCTCCAGGCAGCTGATGACGCCGCGCCCGTCGGGTGCGGTGCGCAGCAGCTCGGCGGTGTCGAACTCCGGCATGCCAAAGAATTCGCTCATGCCCTGGGCGTCGAGGGTGATCAGGTTGCGGAGTATGACGCCGGCCGTGGCCTTTGAAAGCCCGCCCAGCTCGTCCAAATCCGCTTTGCCCTCGTCCGAGGTGAGGAACTGGATGACGGCGCGCAGGTCCTTCAGGTCATAGAGTTCCAGGCCCTTGGTGTCGGCGTAGTGGAACACCAACAGCAGGCTGGATTCCTGGGTCTCGTTCAGGCCAAGAACGCGGGCCAACAGGATTGGGCCAAAGGAGGTGACCGTGGCGCGGACCGGAACGCCGTTGCCGGCGCCGCCCAACGCAAGGAATTCGACGGGGAACGCCTTGGACTCCCACTGCTGGCCCAGCGCCTGCGTGCGGGCCGTCAACTTCTCGCTGCCTACCGCGGCCGTGGCCAGGCCGGAGAGGTCGCCCTTGATATCGGCCATGAACACCGCGACGCCGGCCGTGGAGAGTTGTTCGGCCATCATGTGCAGCGTGACGGTCTTTCCGGTGCCTGTCGCACCGGCCACCAGGCCGTGCCTGTTCATCATGGCCAGGGGGAGGCCGATCTGCGCCTCCGGGCGGACGGTCCCGTCCACGATGGCCGCCCCGAGGCCAATGGAGGAGCCGCTAAACGTGTAGCCGGCCTGAAGGGTTGCAATCAATTCTGCTGGTGTCTTGGTAGCCATAGCGACAGCGTACCGTGCGTCACATTCGGAATGCAGCTAATGCGATTGCCATATTTGGGATGCTGCATTTCAAGCCCGCTGTGGCGGTTGGTATTCGATCAGCAGGTGCTCGAAAAAGCTCGGGGGTGTGATAGCTTCCACGACGCCTCGCCCCGGCGCAGTGCCCTGCGTGCTGCCCTGCGTGCTGCCCAAGGTGCCGCCCAAGGTGCCGCCTTGCGGTCTGCCTTGCGTGCCGGCGGCGGTGTTGATGGCTTTGTCGATGCGCTGCCTAATCCATTTGGGGTAGCGGGGCGGAGCGGTTTCACGGGGGATGGGTGGATGGTATTTGCCGGACGGCGAACTCCAGCCGACGCGGCCGTCGGATGTGGGGATGGGTTTCCAGCCGCGCAGCCTGATGCCGGCCCGGTCAGGATCGCGGTCCACCCGGTAGCGGCCGTGGCGATCCTTGTCGTCCTTGAAGTGTTTGAGGATGTGGTGGCGCTTGCAGGCGGGCCGCTCGTTTTCGGCGGAGGATTTGCCGCCTTGCGCCCACGCTGTGAGGTGGTCCGTTTCCGTGTCGAGGACGGGGTTGGTGCAGTTGGGGAAATAGCAGGTTCCCGCCTTGGCGCGCAGCACTGCCCTTTCGGATTCGCGGATCCAATATCTGTCCGGATTGGCATCCAACGGCTCGCCCGTGACGGGGTCGGTCAGCACTCGTAGGAAGGTTTCGGCGTTGGCCAAGAGCTTGCGGGCGATGGATTCCGGGATGGGTCCGTACCCCACGAGGTCGGCCGGCTCATTGGTGATGCCCAACAGGCCCAGGGCCGGCACGGTGACAAGGATTTGGGCCTGCGGCAGTGGAGGATCGGCGATGACCAGGCCCTCCCTCACGGCTGCCAGCTGCTCCAGGTAGTCCTGCAGCGGTCTTTCAGGCAGCCCGTCGACCAGGCCGTCGACATATCCACTCTCGTCTCCACAAGCCGCGCCGCCGGTGGTCGGGGTCCCACTGTGAGGGCCGGTGGGAATGCCAGCGGCTTCGGCATGGGTGCCAGTTTTTCCAAAGCGGGAGTCGTCGCCGGCACCGCCGCCGGAACTGCTGCCCGAGGGTGTGCCGCTGCCCGTACTGCTGTCGCGAGCTGTGCCGGTACCGCCGTCCGCGCCCTGGCCAGCGCCGTCGAGCGGATGCTGGCCGAGCAGGAGTGCGGCGGCAATGTCTATGCGCAACTGCATGAGTGTCCGGTTCTCCGACGGGCCCTGGAGTTTGCGGGCCTGCCGGGTGCAATGGACCCAAATGCCCTCTGCTGCCGGTGCGGGCAGGTGCAGGGTCAGCCACGACATGCCGTCCTGGCCCGGTTCCATCCTGATGTCCCGTTTCAGAAATGCCTCCCTGGTGCGGATGGGTAGGGATTCCGGATGCATGCCTTCGCGCAGCCGCCGGGCTTTGGACTTAAAGCCCGAGGCAGTGGTGCGGGGCGCCGCCTTGAGCAGCCGTTGCTCGAAAGTCAACAGATCGTCGGCGGTCATACCGGGCATTTGGGCCAGCGTGGACGATTCATCGACGATGGTCCCGGCATGGCGCCAGGACAATACCCCGTGGGCCAGGGCGTCCAGGGTTGCCGGGTGGGATTCGAGCAGTTCCCGTGAATGGCGCACCAGCGTGGCTGCGGTACCCTCCGGAATGCGAAGCACCGTCGCGATCTCGGCCTGTGCCGATTGTTCGGCCACCCCGGACTGCCAGCCATCCAGTGACAGTGCTGTTCCTTCGACAAGGGCAGCTCCCATGAGACGGTCAACGAGTGCGGCCTTGCATGCTGCCGTCGCGTCCTCGAACCGCTTGAGGGCAGCAAGTGCGGCCACGGCGCCGTCGTAAACGCTGCGGGCAACCGCCACGCGTGACAACGGCTCCGGAGCCGGGACCGGGCACGGCGTGTAGGGAGGCAATCCAGCCAGCAGTGGGCTGTCAGGGGTGAAGCGTTCAATGGAGGGAAAGGTAATCGCAGAGATGAGTGCCACCACATCCGCTGTGGTGTTGCCACCCCGGCTCCCGGGGTCATCGACCCGATTGCTCATACCTCTATTTTCCTAGCACACAGAAACTATGTCAAGGCACAATAATTGTTTTTTCAGGTAAATATATTCCCATAAGAAGCCTCGGAATTCGTGGATTTTTGGGCACTGCGGGTTCTGTCAGCCGAGCAGGAATGCCACGACAAACATGGCGGGGATGGCCAGGATGGTGGTGGCCAGCACGGTGTCCTTGGCCACGGCAAGGCCCACCTGGTAGCGCTGGGCGGTGACGTAGACGTTTTGTGCCGTGGGCAGTGACGCTGCAACGACGACGGCGAACAGGGCGGCGCCGTCCATGCCGAGGACGAAGTGCCCCAGCAGGTAGGCGGCAACGGGGTGCAGCACCAGCTTGAAACCCGTGGCCAACAACGTGTCGGCCTGCCGTCCGTCCGTGGGGTTCAGGGGTTTGCTGGTGCCCAGGGACATGCCAAAGGCGATAAGGATGGCCGGGATGGCCGCCCCGCCGATCAGGTGGATAGGTTCGGCAAGAAGGTTTGGCAACGTCCAACCGGTGGCGGCCAGGATGAGCCCGGCCACGGTTGCCAGGATCATGGGATTACGGAAGATCTGCAGGAAAACCCGCCAGGGGGTGGCCCGGCGGCCGCTGGTGAGGCTGTCCAGCAACAGCAGGTAGCAGGGCGTGTAAAACGCCAACTGGAAAATCAGCACGGGCGCGATGAGTGCCGCGTTTCCGAGCACGTAGGCGGCGATGGGAATGCCAAGGTTGGCGGCATTGGCCGTGGAGGAGGACATGGCAGAGAGCAAGGCCTCGGCGAGCGGGCGCTTCAGCCAGAACTTGGCGATCAGCAAGAACACCCCGCCGGTGAACACGGCGCTGGCCGCGGCGACCAAAAGGGGCTCGGCGAATACAGACTTCAGATCCGCTTTGGACAGTGTCTCCACCAGCAGCGCGGGGCTGGCCACAAAGAAGGAGAGCCGGCTCAGTACTGTCTGGGCGTTATCTCCCAGCACTTTTTGCCGCCCGACAAACCAGCCCACCAAAATGACGAGCCAGACAACCGAGAAGCCCTCGATCACGGCTAGCATGGCGGGCGTAGGCTGGGCATATTCTCGGTTGGCACGTCCCCAGCCTAAGCTGGCCGGCCCAACGCCCGCAGCAGCGCCGTCATCAAAAGGAGCAAACATGACTTCCCGCCCCATCCAGGCACCCATCAAGACAGTCGCCGTCACAGGCGCCCACGGCAAGGCCGGCCGCGCTGCCGTTGCCGAGTTTTTGGCGCACGGCTACGACGTGCTGGCCTGCGACGTCGCCGGGCCCGTGGGCCGCAATTCGGATCTGGGCGCCCCCACCATGCGTGCGGACCTGACCAGCTACGGTCAGACGGTGCAGGCACTTAGCGGGGCAGACGCCGTCGTGCACATGGCCAATATTCCCGAGCCGGGCATGTTCCCGCCGGCCGAAACCCTCAACCGCAACACCGCCATGAACCACAACGTGTTCCTGGCCGCGCAGGCGCTGGGACTGGCGCGCGTGGTGTGGGCGTCAAGCGAGACCACCCTTGGCCTGCCCTTTGCCGACGACGGCGGGACCTTGCGTTATGCGCCCGTCGACGAGGCCCATTTTCCCCATCCTTCCTCGACGTACGCGTTGTCCAAGGTATTGGGGGAGGCTGCCGCGGAACAGTTTGCGGCGTGGAGCGGCATACCGTTCGTGGGGTTGCGGCTGACAAACATCTTCGCGGAAGCGGAGTATGCGCGGGTGCCGGGGTTCTGGTCGGACCCGATGTCCAGGGCATGGAATCTGTGGGGATATGTGGACGCCCGCGACGTTGGCGCCGCCTGCCGCAACGCCGTGGAGGCAGACAGTACGGGCTCCGAGAACCTGATCATCGCCGCAGCCGACACCGTCATGAACCGGCCTTCCGCCGAGTTGTTGGCGGAGTTCTTCCCGGAGTTGGAGCGTCGCCGGGAGATCTCCGGCTACGAGACGCTGCTGGCCATCGACGCCGCGCGGAAGATCATCGGCTACACGCCGGCGTACTCGTGGCGGGACAGCATTTCCGGCTGACTGACCGCCGGCGACTGGGCTGTCCGGTGATTGAGCCTGCCCGGTGATTGAGCCTGCCGAAATCCCTCGCCGGCGCTTCCGTTGCGTGCGATTCGGGTCCGATCTCGACGATCTGGATTACTGGGGGCCGATACGGACTTTGGACGCCGTTCCGGACGCCATCGGGGAGGGCGGGGGCCGCTGTGGTGATTCGATGCCGGCCGGCCG
>JBAUMA010000370.1:0-2209 GCA_049578485.1 Specibacter sp. | reverse complement strand
GGATTGTGGCCCCCGTGCTGCCCCAATTCGCCCAAAGTTTCCATGTCAGCGTGAGTGCGGCGGCCGTCGTCGTCAGTGTCTTTGCCCTGACCCGGCTGCTGTTCGCACCGCTGAGCGGCGTCCTGGTGGAGAAGGCGGGCGAGCGGCGCACCTACATCCTGGGCATCCTGATCGTGGGGGCCTCCTCGGCTGCCTGCGCGTTTGCCCACAATTACTGGCAGCTGCTGATTTTTCGCGGACTGGGCGGCATTGGCTCCACCATGTTCACCGTGGCGGCCATGGGCTTGCTGATCAGGCTCGCTCCCCCGCTGGCCCGCGGCAAGGTTTCAAGCCTGTATGCCGGTTCGTTCCTGCTGGGCAACATCACCGGCCCGGCGGTCGGCGGGCTGCTGGCCGGCTTTGGCATGCAGCTGCCGTTTTTGGTCTACGCGGGCGCGCTGGTGCTGGTCGCCATCTTGGTGGCCACCCAACTGCCAGCCGTCAAGGTCGTGGCCGCCGGAGCCGGGAGCCCCGCCCCGGTCAAGCAGCCGCCTCTGCCATTGCGCACCGCACTGGGTATTCCGGCATACCGGGCGGTGCTGACATCAAGTTTTGCCAACGGCTGGTCGGCGTTCGGCATCCGGATGGCGCTGGTGCCGTTGTTTGCCACTGCCGCCCTTGGTGCCGGCCCGCAAGTTGCCGGCATTTCCTTGGCCGTCTTCGCCATTGGCACCGCCGTTGCCCTCACATTTTCGGGAAAGCTGGCCGACACCTGGGGCCGCAAACCCATGATCCTGGCCGGCCTGGCGGTCAACGGCGCCGCTATGGGCGTCTTGGGCTTCACCGGCAACGAGTTTTGGTTCTTCCTGGTCTCCGCAATCGCCGGCCTGGGCAGCGGCCTGATGGGTCCGGCCCAGCAGGCCAGCGTGGCCGACGTCATTGGCAACAAGCGCTCCGGCGGCAAGGTCCTGGCCACGTTCCAAATGAGCTCGGACCTCGCGGCAATCATCGGCCCCATCGCGGCCGGCGTCCTGGTCGACCTGTTCTCCTACGGAGTGGCGTTCGCGATGGCCACGGCCGTTTCCCTGATCAGCATCGTGTTCTGGCTGGGCGCCAAGGACACTCGAAGGGATGAATTTCCCGTGCCGGCGAAAACTGCCGACCGTCGCGGGTAGCCGCGTATAAGGCAGTCCTAGACGACTGCCCTGAGTGCGGCCAGCGCCTCCGAGCCCCCGACGGCGGCGGCCAGTTCCACCAGTGCCTGGCCGTGCAGGGTGCACAACTCCCCCGCACGCCCCGTGGGTGAACCGCTGACGTCAAAGTCCCTGCCCTGGAAATACAGGTCCGGGGCCAGCACCTGCGTGCCAAAGAACCCGCCAAGTGTTGCCGACAAGTCCTGGGTGCCCAAAAAGTGTTCACCGGAGGCACCCGTCATGACCACGGCCACGGGGGTCCCCGCCAGCGGCTCATCGCCGGGTTTGCGATCAATCTTCTCCAACAGCGTCCGCAGTCCGGCCGTGTGCGTGGCCCTATAGGTGGGGCTGCCAAATACCACCGCGTCGGCTTGCGCTATCCGGGCAACGGCATCAGGGGCGTCGTGGCGGATGAGCTCCGTTTCCGCACCCGCGGCGGCCGCGCCGGCCAGGATGGCGTTGACGGCGGCGGCCGTCTTGCCGGGTCCGAACGGGCTGCCATCCACGCCAAGGACCTTCATGAGATCGCCCCCTGCAATGCCGGTGCATGCACAACCCGGGCATAGGCTCCCTTGTAGAACAGGAGCGGTTCGGCCTCGGCCCGTGCGTGCAGCGCCCTGACGGCCCCCACCACAATGGTGTGGTCGCCGCCGTCGTACTCCTGGTGAAACTCGCAGTCCACCCAGGCCAGCGCCTGGTCCAGGATCGGATTGCCCAAAGGCGACGGTGCATGCCCGACGCCGGCGAACTTGTCCGTGCCTGAGCGGGCAAACTGCCCGGAGAGGTGCTGGTGTTCGGCGGGCAAAATGTTGACGGTGAAACTGCCGGAGGCCCTCAGCAGGGGCCAGGTGGAGGAAGTGCGGGCCGGGCTGAAAGTCACCAGCGCAGGGTCCAGGGACAGGGAGGCAAAGGACTGGCAGGTGAAGCCCACCGGTCCCTGTGGGGTGGCCGCCGTGATGATTGTCAGCCCCGTTGCGAAGTGTCCCAGGACGTTTCGCAGCTGGCTAGGGGTGACCGGGTTTGGTGTTGTCATGGTG
>JBAUMA010000369.1:0-3906 GCA_049578485.1 Specibacter sp. | reverse complement strand
TCGATGGGTCCATGCAGGCGATTCTGCCAAATAAATCCCGGAGCGTGGGACGGTCCCATGATCAAATCACGTCAGGTCTTTCCCGGACAAGAGGCCGTGAGTGCCGGCGTAGGATGAAACCGCGGAGACAGAACAGGGGAAACAGGGACTATGGCAAGATCTGCGGACACCCACCTTTGGGCGCTCGTGCATGCTGAGCGCGCCGCTTTCGCTGAGGACTTGGCGGTCATCAGCGCGGAACAGTGGCACCAGCGGACCCTTTGTGGGCAGTGGGATGTTGAGCACGTTGTTGCGCACCTGACGGCAGCGGCGAGCCTGAACCAGTGGCAGTGGATCCGCAGCATGCTCGGTGCACGTTTCCGGCCCGATGTCCACAACCAGCGCCGGCTACAGGAGCACCTCGGCGCCAGCCCGGCGGAGACCCTGGACCGGTTCCGCGCCGTCGTCAACAGCACGATCGCGCCAACCTCCGACACTCCGGCCTACCTGGGCGAAGTAATCGTGCACGCCCAGGATGTCAGGCACGCACTGGGGCTCGCCCGAACGCCAAGCCTTGAGGCACTGACACCCGTCGCGGATTTTTACGCGCGCCGCAACTTTGCGGTTCCCAGCCGCACCCGCGCCGCGGACCTGACCCTGGTGGCCGATGACGGCCCCTTCACGGCCGGTACGGGCCCGCGGGTAACCGGGTCCACGCTTGCCCTTGTCATGACCATGGCCGGCAGGGTTCCCTACCTCGAGGACCTTCAAGGACCCGGCGTGCCAACCCTTCGCTCACGCTTGGACGGAGGCAGCTCAGATCCAGCCAGCTGACCAGGGAACCATTTGGCTGCCAACCATCTAGCGGTGCCTTGCATCGATCTCGTCCCGGCGCGCCTGGACAATGCGGCGCACGGCAGCGTCCGGTAGCGGATGCTCGGCGGAATAGTGGATGCTGCCGGTCGTCGTTTCAAAGCCGGCCAGCACGTCGAGATTGGCCGCCACCACCGCGCCGCTGTAGGGGTAGAGCGACAGGAACTTCTTAGCTTGCACGGACGCTATGAGGCCCTTGCCCCGGTAGAGCAGGGCTGCCATGGCGTAGCTTGTGCCTTCCTCGGCTTCGGGCACCAGTTCATGCGCGATCGCGTACACCCGTTCAAGGGCGTCGCGATCGGCGCCGTCGATGGTGCTGAGATAAGTGCTGACTTCCGAACCCATGCTGCGATCGTATGCCAGTCCAATCAAATAATCAGCCATACCCGCCCAAGGTTCTGACCCTATGCACAGAGATTTTCCTCTTCTAGACTGATGAAAATCGCAGGGGGGCGGGGCAATGAAGCTCAAGGGGCTGAAAGTAGCCGGATGCATCGTGGTGCTAGGTGCAGTAGCTGTTTATTCCTACGTTGATTCAGACGGCACCCGGACCATCATCGCCGGTGCGTTCACAACACTGTGGCTTGCCATTGCCGCCGGCATCGTAGTCAGGTTGGTCCGCGCTAGGCGCGGGACCAAGATTCGAACCGCATTCTCGCCGGTGGCTGGAGCCGCGGACACCTACCAGTCGCTGGTCCTGGGCAGGCCGACCATGGGTGAGAGCAGTGTGGAGGCGACTGGGCACCCGGACGCCGACAGGTTCACTTCCGGTCCCTGACCGCCTTGGGTCCCTCGGGCCCTTGGGGTGGAACCACATCGTGAACACCGAAGGATGGAAGCCATGTCACACATTCAACGATTCGACCATGTCGGCATCACCGTTGCCGATCTGGACACCGCGACGACGTTCTTCGTCGGCCTGGGGCTTGAGGCCGCCGGCCCGCGGATGGCGGTGGAGGGCGAATTCCTGGACACGGTCATCGGCATTCCCGGCTCCCGCACCGAGATCGTCATGCTGCGGCCGCCCGGCGGCGGCACCACCCTGGAGCTCTCCAGCTTCGTCCGGCCGGACCACCAGCCCGGATTGCCGCGTGCCATGGCCAACGAACTGGGCCTGCGCAATGTGGCCTTCGAGGTCGACGACCTCCAGGCGGCCGTCGAGAAGTTGGCAGCGGACGGTTACGGGCTGGTCGGCGGCATCGGCGAGTATGAGAACGTCTGGCGCATGGCCTACGTCCGCGGTCCGGAGGGGATCATCGTGTCCCTGGCCGAGCGGATCGGCTGAGCGGCCATCAGCCCGCCCGCCGCTAGAATGGACACCATGACCCAGACTCTCGCCGCTGACCGCGCCCGCCTGCTCGAACTCATCAAGGAACTGGCCGTTGTTCGCGGCAAGGTGATCCTGTCCTCGGGCAAGGAGGCCGACTACTACATCGACCTGCGCCGCATCACACTCCATCACGAGGCATCCCGTCTTGCCGGTCGCGTCATGCTGGCCATGCTGGACGACGCCGGCATCGAGTTCGAGACCGCCGGCGGCCTGACCATGGGTGCAGACCCCGTCGGCACCGCGCTCATGCATGCCGCAGCCGACGCCGGTCGCACCATTGACGCCTTCGTGGTCCGCAAGGCGCAGAAGTCCTACGGCATGGGCCGCCAGGTGGAGGGTCCCGGCGTTGACGGGCGCGACGTCGTCGTCCTCGAAGACACCTCAACCACCGGCGGCAGCGCGCTGACCGCCGTCGAAGGTGTGCGCAAGGCCGGCGGCAATATCAAGGCTGTCGCCGTGATCGTGGACCGCGACACCGGCGCCAAGGAACGCATCGAGTCCGAAGCCGGCGTCCCCTACCTGTTCGCCTTCGGCAAGGACGAACTCGGCCTCGAGTAGCGCGTATCCGGACTAGCGCGCAGCCGACGGCCGCGGGCGGCCTTACGGTCTCCTTTACGCGGCCTACGCGAACACCAGCCCCTCCGCCGGTGGTCGAGCCTGTCGAGACCCGGCGCTTAAACCGACGTCGTGATCTCGTGGATCTCGTCGGCGGTGTGGCCGGCGCGTTCGTGGACGCGCTGCACCGCCTCGGCCGAGGGGCCCTCCGAGAGGCAGAAGACCTTCCCGCTGACGGGGTCGGCCCAGGCGTTCTTGAAAACTACGCCTTCCGCGTCCTGATTTGCGAGGTCGGCGTCGTGGGCGGCCTTGAGGTCTTCGGCGGAAATGCCCTTCATACTGTTGTGGACGTCCATGAACTCGGGCATGGCACACTTCCTTAGTCGTGAGCACTCACGATTAGTTGATGATCGTCCAACTCTATTGCGCGGACAGGCGGCGCACTAGGAGTACGGGCCCGTAACTTCCGCACTTTGCACCACCCAATGAAAGGACCGTTTTGGCGAAGCTGTATTTCCGTTTCGGCGCCATGAATTCCGGCAAGTCGACAGGGCTTTTGCAGGTGGCGTTCAACTACGAGGAACGCGGGCAGCGGGTGGTCCTGGCCAAGCCCGGGATCGACACTAAGGGTGCCGGGGAGATCGTGTCCCGGCTCGGCATGACCCGCAACGTGGACTTCCTCATCCAGCCCGACGACGACGCCCGCGCGGTCTTTGCCGCCCATGCAGCCGGCGATGACCCCGATGCGTTGCTGGAGCACATGCAGTTGCCTCCGGTTGCGTGCCTGCTCATTGACGAGGCCCAGTTCCTCACGCCGGCGCAGGTCGATGACCTGTTCCGCATCGCGGTGCTCGACGGCGTTCCGGTCATCGCCTACGGCATCCGCACCGACTTCCGCACCCGGGCATTCCCCGGTGCGGCCAGGCTGCTGGAAATTGCGCACGCCCTCGAGGAGCTGAAAACCATCTGCCGTTGCGGCCGCAAGGCCGTCTTCAACACTCGCAGGGTGGGTGCGGACATCGTTTTCGACGGCGACCAGGTTGCCATCGACGGTGAGGACGTCCGTTATGAATCCCTGTGCGGCAACTGCTACCTGGAAGCCTCCGGCGGCAAGCTCCTGTCCTAAACGCCGTTGAGGGGACACATCACCCCGCCCAGGCGGGGTGATG
>JBAUMA010000368.1:0-4845 GCA_049578485.1 Specibacter sp. | reverse complement strand
GAATTGTTCAACCTTGGCTCCGTAGGCGGTGCCAAAACGTCGAATGATTTCCGAGGCGTAGGTGATTCCCGTGGTCTGGGTGTTCCCGGCCCCGTTGAGCTGGACGATCACCGTGCCGTGCGTTGTCTTGCGGGTCAGGTGGCGGCTGACGGCGCTCAGCGTGGAACCCCAGGCGACCCCGATCACGGCATTGGAGTCAACCAGCGGGGTGATGGTGCGGGCGGCCTGCATGCTGACGCGGTCCAGGACGTCCACCTCGTTGAGTGTGTCCGCCACCGGAACCACGTGGACGTCCACCTTGTAGCGGTTCCGGATGGCCCGTTCAAGCTCCGGTGCCCTGTCCGACGGTGTCTTGATTTGGATCTGGACAAGGCCGCTTTCCCGGGCCGCCGACAATAGCCGCGAGACCGTTGAACGGGACGTGCGGAGTTCGCGGGCTATGGCATCCATCGTCTGGTCCTGCAGATAGTACATTTGTGCAGCCCGGAGGGCGTCAGACTGCTTTGTCCGCTTGTTTGGCATCAGAAGTCAGGCCTTTCTGCACGTTTGTGCACACATGTTGACTATATTTTCCATCTGTTCCAACAATAATGGGAACAGGCGCCGAGAGCGCAACAAAACGGGACTCGGAAGAGGTCAACGTGGGAATCCTTGGTCATGCAGGCAAGAACGCAAACGCAAATGATGGACAGGCCGCCCCGCGTCCCCATGTGCAGTCGTTGCGTGATCGGCCCCACGCCCAGGTGTTGATCATTGGCGGCGGCATCAACGGCGTCGGATCTTTCCGTGACCTCGCCTTGCAGGGCATCGACGTTGCCCTCGTGGAGCGCGGCGACTACTGCCAGGGCGCCAGCGGCGCTTCCTCCCATATGATCCACGGTGGCATCCGCTACCTGGAAAACGGTGAATTCCGCCTGGTGCAGGAATCCGTGGTGGAGCGCAACCGGCTCCTGAAGATCGCACCCCACTACGTCAAGCCACTGAAGACCACCATCCCCATCTTCAGCACCGTCTCCGGCATCATGGCCGCCCCCATGCGCTTCCTGACGCACAAGCAGGGCAAGCCGCAGGAGCGCGGGGCGTTCCTGATCAAGGCCGGCCTGACCATGTACGACGCCTTCTCCCGCGACGGTGGAACCGTTCCGCGTCACGAGTTTAAGGGCCGCACGAAGGCCCTGGCCGAACTGCCGGCGTTGAACCCCGGCATCAAGTATGCCGCCACCTACTACGACGCCTCGGTGCACAACCCCGAGCGCCTGACCCTCGACGTGCTCCAGGACGGCGAGAAGGCCGGCCTGGCAGCGGATGGAGCCGAACGCGCCCGCGCCACCAACTACCTGGCCGTCACCGCCATCACGGCCGACGGCGTCGAACTCACCGACCAGCTGACGGGTGAATCGTTCGCGTTCACCGCCGACGTCATCGTCAACACCACCGGTGCCTGGGTCGATCAAACCAACACGGCCATGGGTGCGGTGACCCAGTTCATGGGCGGCACCAAGGGCTCCCACATCGTCCTTGACCACCCGGAACTGCTCGCCGCGTGCAACGGCCGTGAGATCTTCTTTGAACACACCGACGGCCGGATCGTACTGATCTACCCCATGGGCGACCGTGTCCTGGTGGGCACCACCGACGTCGACGCCGACATGGCCAAGGACGCCGTGTGCACCGAAGAGGAGATAGAATACTTCTTCGAGCTGATCGGCCACGTCTTCCCGGCCATCACCGTCACCCGCGAAGAGATCGTCTACAGCTTCTCGGGAGTCCGTCCCCTGCCGCGCCACGACGCCACCGCCCCCGGATTTGTCTCCCGCGACTACCGGATTGAACGTGCCGACCGCGCCATCGGCGGCGCCACCGTCCCCGTGCTCAGCCTGGTGGGCGGCAAATGGACCACGTTCCGTGCCCTGTCGGAGCACATGACCAACGACGTCCTGGCCATCCTTGGCGCCGAAAGGAAAACTTCGACGGCGAAGCTCGCCATCGGCGGCGGCGCCAACTTCCCGGACTCCGACGCCGGCATCGAGGCCTGGATCGCCGCACACACCAGCGACACCGTGGACGCGGCCCGGGCGGCCGTGCTGCTGACCCGCTACGGCACCCGCGCCGAACAGGTCCTGGCCCACCTCGCCGCAGGAACCGACGTTGCCTTTGACTCCACGCATGAACTCAGCGTGCGTGAAATCGAATTCATGGTGGAAAACGAGCAGATCGGGCACCTCATCGACGTGCTGATCCGGCGCACCTCCCTGGCCTTCCGCGGCTTGGTCACCAGCGAACTGTTGGCCGAAACCGCCACGGCACTGGCCGTCCCGCTGGGCTGGTCCAAGGAAAAGCAGGCGCAGGAGATCAGCCACGCCCAAGACATTCTGGCCCGTTTCCACGGAGTCCAGGTACAAAGCTTGATTGCCTAAAGCCCCTGGGGCGACGGGGCTCAAGAGTGGCGGGGCATGCACGCCCCGCCAACTAAATTGAATAACAAGAAGGAGTCAAAGATGTCTCTTGGAATTATTTACCTCTCTGAGGTGATGGGACCCATGATGCTGACCCTGCTGGGTTGCGGCGTCGTGGCAAACGTGGCCCTGAAAGGAACGAAGGGCAACGCAGGCGGGTTCCTCCTGGTCAACTGGGGCTGGGGCCTGGCCGTCATGGCCGGTGTATTTGTTGCGGCAAAATCCGGTGCGCACCTCAACCCGGCCGTAACGGTCGGCGTCATCGCCAGCGGTGCCAAGGATTTTGTGCCCGGGGTGCCGGTCAGCTTCGGCTCCACGCTCACCTATTTTGGCGGCGAAATGACAGGCGCCTTCCTTGGTGCCGTCGTGTGCTGGCTTGCCTACAAGCAGCATTTTGACACCGAGCCGGACGCCGCCGCCAAACTGGGCGTCTTCTCTACCGGTCCGGCCATCCGCAGCTACGGCTGGAACGTCGTCACGGAAATCATCGGCACCTTCGTGCTGGTGTTCGTCATCCTCCACTTCGGTGGCGGGGTAACGGGCCTTGGCCCGCTGCCCGTTGCGCTCCTGGTGGTCGGCATCGGCGCCTCGCTCGGTGGACCCACCGGCTACGCCATCAACCCCGCCCGTGACCTGGGCCCCCGCATTGCGCACGCACTGCTGCCCATCAAGGGCAAGGGCTCCAGCGACTGGAGCTACGCCTGGGTTCCGGTCGTTGGACCGCTGATCGGTGGTGCACTGGGCGGCCTCATGTCACAGTGGCTGCCGCTCGTCGTCAAGTAACTGACCGCAAATTAGAAGTCCCCGCAACAACTTCGCACTGGCAGCACTAAGTAAAGGAAACAAGGATGTCTCAATACGTAATTGCCATTGACCAGGGAACCACCAGCAGCCGGGCCATCGTGTTCGACCACGACGGCAACATTGTCTCCACCGGTCAGCTGGAACACGAACAGATCTTCCCCAAAGCCGGATGGGTTGAACACAACGCCACCGAAATCTGGAACAACACCCGCGAGGTTATTGGAACGGCGCTGGCCCAGGCCAACCTGACCCGCCACGACATCGTCGGCGTCGGCATCACCAACCAGCGCGAAACCGCCGTCGTCTGGGACAAGAACACCGGCGTGCCCGTCTACAACGCGATTGTCTGGCAGGACACCCGCACCCAGTCGATCGTTGACGAGCTGGCGGCCGACGGCGGCGTCGAGCGTTTCAAGGCCAAAGTCGGTCTGCCGCTGGCCACCTACTTCTCCGGAACCAAGATCAAGTGGATCCTGGACAACGTCGAAGGCGCCCGCGCCAAGGCCGAAGCGGGGGACCTGTTGTTCGGCAACACGGACAGCTGGGTCACCTGGAACCTGACCGGCGGGCCCGACGGTGGTGTCCACATCACCGATGTCACCAACGCCTCGCGCACGCTGTTCATGGACCTGGAGACACTGCAGTGGGATGAAGAAATCCTGGCAGTCTTTGGTGTGCCGAAGTCGATGATGCCGGCCATCAAGTCCTCCTCCGAGGTCTACGGCCACGTCCACACCTCGCAGCTGCTGCGCGAAGTCCCCGTGGCCGGCATCCTCGGCGACCAGCAGGCGGCAACGTTTGGCCAGGCCGCGTTCGAGGCGGGCGAGGCCAAGAACACATACGGCACCGGCTGCTTCCTGATCTTCAACACGGGCGAGGAAATCGTCCACTCGAAGAACGGGCTGCTCACCACCCTGGGCTACAAGCTCGGCGACGCCAAGCCGCACTACGCGCTGGAGGGCTCCATCGCCGTCACCGGTTCCTTGATCCAGTGGCTGCGTGACAACATCGGCATGATCAAGTCGGCTCCCGAGGTTGAGGAGCTGGCGGCGGCGGTTGAGGACAACGGCGGCGTGTACATCGTCCCGGCGTTCTCCGGCCTGTTCGCACCGTACTGGCGTTCCGACGCCCGCGGCGCGATTGTCGGGTTGACCCGGTTCGTGAACAAGAACCACATTGCCCGTGCAGCCCTGGAGGCCACGGCCTTCCAGACCCGCGAGGTGCTTGACGCCGTCAACGCCGACTCCGGCGTGGACCTGACCGAACTGAAAGTCGACGGCGGCATGGTCGCCAATGACGCCCTCATGCAGTTCCAGGCCGACATCCTCGGCGTGCCGGTCATCCGCCCGAAGGTCACGGAGACCACAGCACTCGGTGCGGCCTACGCGGCAGGCCTGGCCGTCGGATTCTGGAAGGACCTGGGCGAATTGTCCAGTAACTGGGCCGAGGACAAGCGCTGGATCCCCAACATGGATCCCGCCGAGCGTGACCGCCAGATGCGCCTGTGGAAGAAGGCCGTCACCAAGTCCATGGACTGGGTCGACGACGACGTGAGGTAACCACCTCAACCTCCGTTGTGATGGGG
>JBAUMA010000367.1:0-7699 GCA_049578485.1 Specibacter sp. | reverse complement strand
CCGGCCGGCAGGCCGCGGGCGTTGTACCGGGCGGTTTGCACGGCGGCCGGCGGCTGGTGCCAGACGTCCTGGCCGTTGGGGAGGATCCACGGGCGGGGATCTCCGAAGCCGCGCACCCCGCTCATCGTGCCGAAATAGTGGTCGAAGGACCGGTTCTCCTGCATCAGGATGACCACGTGCTCGACGTCGTCAATGGTCCCCGTGCGCACGTTGGGCTCAGCTGCCAGTGCCCGGCCGATGGATGCGGGCAGTGCCATGGACGCGGCGGCGGCTGCCACGCCTCCCAACAGTTGACGGCGATTGATGGAAGTCATTGCGTTGGTCTCATCTCTTGAGGGGCCTGGGGGACTCCTTGACACTGCCACGCCGGGTGGAACCAACCGTTAACCTTCATGGGATGTGGGATGAACAGTTCAACAATTCGCCAGTTGCTGTCAGGGTCCGCCTTAGTCTGCCGTCACGCTGAGCTGCCAGGAGACGCCGAAGCGGTCGCTGAGCCATGCATAACGGCGTGCAAAGGGGTACTGCCCGGGCGGCATGAGAACGGAGCCCTCCTTGGAAAGCCGCGCAAACAAGGCGTCAAGGTCGTCCACACCCTGGCAGTCAAAGAAGAACGACACCGACGGGGTGAAGCCAAAGGCGTGGACGGGAGGGCTGTCGATGCACCGGAACGTCTGGTCTGCAATCCGGAAGGACGCCTGTTTGATCGTGCCCGCCCTGTCCGGCTCTTCGGCGCCGTACCTGTCAAGGCGAAGGATCTCGGCGTCGGGAAAGGCGGAGACATAGAAGTTCATGGCTTCTTCTGCCTGGCCGGTGAACATCAAAAAGGGAGTGAGAGTCATGGGCCAACTATACAAAGGGACGGGAACCCGGCACAGGGTTCGTGGCCGAAGATCCGGCATCGATGTCACCCACCAAGATGCCGGGATGGACCTCCTTTTGCGGACGGAAGTCCTCCTCAACCCCCACATGGATTTCCAGCTGGTCCACCCTGACCCACAGCCCGCCGCGGGCAGCCAAAAACGGCGGCTTTTGAATTTCAGTCATCCCCAGCACACCGACGTAGAACTCCCGGCAGGCATCTTCGCCGCCTTTGGGCAGGGCCAGCGGAACGTGGTGGAGCCCCAGCCCAAAACCTGAGCAAGACGGTTGGGATTCATAAGGTTGTACCGTTGGCATTCGTGCTCCCTGTAAGTTGTGGGGATCCATCGGTGCCGGTTCGGATTGCTCAGGAGGAGGACCGTGCCGCCCGCTCCAACTCCTCGCGGTATGCCTGCCACCACTGTTCGTCGTGGTCCGGCAGGTTCTCATTGCCCCGGCGCAAGCCGGCGGTGCCGTCGATGAGTTCGCGGACAATGTCCGCATGGCCGGCGTGCCGGTGCGATTCGGCGATCATGTGGATGAGGACCTGGTGCAGCGTGACCTCCTGCCGGTCCGACGCCCACCACGGCACGCGCCCGACGGCGTCCAGCGGCAAGGACTCAATCGTTGAGTCCGAGTGCGCGCACGCCTGGCGGTAGAGATCCAGGATGAACTCCCTCGATTCGCCGGGCGCCGCCCACATGTCCACGTTGTCGTCGTCATCGTCGGACCAGGGGCGGACCACGGCCGGCGTCCTGCCAAAGACCAGCCCAAAGTAGTCCAACTCGCAGCCGGCAAGGTGCTTGACAAGGCCCAGCAAATTGGTGCCGGTGGGCGTGAGGGGGCGGCGCACGTCGTAGTCGTTGAGCCCGTCCAACTTCCACAGCATCGCCTCACGGGCCGTGCGGAGGTAGCGGTGCAACACCGGTGACATCTCAGATTCAGCCATGTCGGCATCCTACACGCGCCGCCTCAGGCATTGACGGGTGGCTCCCATGCGTCCATCGTTGGTGGAACGGCATGACGTGCAGCGGCCCGGGCTGCCGCGGCCGGGGACGCGGAAGAGTCAGTCGTCCCACCACTAGCGGAAGGTGCCATGCCAGCAGGAATCGTTGCGGAGAGCATGGGCTCGGCACTGACACGGGCAAAGTCCACGGTGTTCGGCCAGCGGGTGCTGCTCGCGGCGAAGGCTGCCGTGGCCGTGGGGCTCTCCTGGTTCCTTGCCTTGCACTTGCCGGGATCGGCGGACAAATACGCATACTATGCGCCGTTGGGCGCCTTGGTCGGCATGTATCCCACCTTCATAGCTTCCGTGCGTGCCGCGCTGCAGACCCTGGTCGGCCTGTCATTGGGCATCCTGCTGGCTGTCGGGGTGCTGGCGCTGGGCAGTCCGAACATCGTGTCGATCTCCCTCGCCGTGGGAGTCGGTGTTTTGCTGGCCGGCGTGAAGAGCCTGGGGGCCGGGCGCGAGTATGTGCCGGTGGCCACGTTGTTGGTGTTGATCGTCGGGGGCCGGCAGGCGGACGACTTCTCCTTCGGCTACGCAGCACAAATGGGCCTGGGCGTGCTGGTTGGCTTGCTCATCAATGTGACCGTATTTCCACCCCTCTCGCTCGATGCCGCGCAGCTGAGCATTTCGCGCGGGCGCAACGTGCTCATCAGGCAACTCGAGGATGCGGCCAAGGCGCTGGTGGAAAAATGGCCACCGGAGCACGAGGACTGGGCCGGCCGCCAACAGGAGTTGGAAACCGCCGTCACGGACATCAGGGGTGCCGTGCACGGGGCGCAGGAGAGTCACCGGGCCAATCCTCGCGCCCACCTTCGGTCACGCCACCGCCGGGTTGCGGAGAGCTTTGACGATCTCGCCGTGCTCGAAAGCATCACGTTTTACACCCGGGACCTCACCGAAGTGCTGACCGGGGCCATCTGGGGCGGGCCGCTCGATGTCCACCTCGATCCCGGGCTGTGCAAGCCGATGGGCGCCTGCCTGCAGGGGGTCGCCAACGTGCTGACCGCCTGGGACGGCGGTTCGATTGATGACGAGACGTTCGACGTCGCTCGCGAATCCCTGACCCAACTCACGGTCGCCGTGGGCGGCCACGAAGGGTCGGGCCCGTCCTCACTCAACCCTGGTGCCGCCGTCGCACTTGACGTGCAGCGGATCCTCGTGGCGCTGCGCCGCCGGCTGCTGTCCGAAGAAAGTCGCGGATGATGTGGGCTGCGGCGACGCCGTCTCGACAATGCCGCATCAATCCTTCCGGCGGCGCCCCAGCATCTGCGGGTCATCCAGTTTGACCTCCGCGGCGGTGCGGTTCTTCGGCCGGTGCGGCATGACCGGGTCAAAGGCGAATCGCCGGGGCCCGCTCCACATGGACGGCGGGGCATCGATGGAGTAGGCGAGGGCGTACGCCACTTTCTCGTAGTTCGCGCGCCACCCCCTAAAGTGCGGCCACGCCTGCTCGGCAGTCACCTCGACCGGGAAATCGACGCTGTGAAGCATTTTCACGGCGGCCTGGAAGTCATCGAAGGTGACATTGAGCGGGGCATCCGGATCGGGGTCCTCATTCACGGGGATGTGGATGGCCCGGGCCACCTGGTTCATGCACGTGAAGCCCATCCGGAGCACCAGCCGGGCGCGGGTGTTCGGTGCGGTCCCCGGGCTCAGGGCAAGTTGCAATGCGGCGGCGTCCATGACGCTGAGCAGCGAAATGAGCCAGTTCGACTGTGGCGCCGAGGACCGGAACCACACCAGCGTCAGGTAGGTGCTGTGGGACTCCGCCACCTCGGCAGCCCAGCGCTCCCACGTTTGGTAGAGCTCCGAGAGTTCGCTGGTGCTGTCCTGTGCCGCACGGCCAAACCGGGTGCGCACCAACAGCTCCGGCCCCCAGGACGGGGAGCCCGCCCTGGACACCAGCAAGGTGACGTCGGCTTCGCGCCGGTTGAAGGCGGCGTAGAGGGTTGGCAGGTAGCTGACTTGCAAGGCGATGACCGTCAGTCCGGTATAGGCTCCCGCGTACACCAAAACCGTGTTGCCGACGTTGTTGGGTGCCGCGTAGCCGAGTGTGAACATGGCGGAGCCGGTCTCGCTCGCGGCTTTGAAGATGTCCCCGTCCACAAACGGCAGGAGCATGAGGCTGTAAGAGAGGTAGAACAGGATCATCCACACGAGCAGGCGGACAAAGAGCGACATCGGCGCCTGCCAGGACAGGATCCTGTCGCGTTGTTCATAGGAGGATACCGGCCGCACGATGGCAAGAAATGCCTTCAAGGTGGCCAGGCCCGTCACCCGGGTCAGGACGCTTTGCAGGGGCCGCGGCACAATCAGCGTACCGATCACGCTGATCCACGTCAGCAGCACGCCGGCCGCCCCCAGGGAAAAGCACGCCCACACCAAGAACGTCAATCTGCCCTGTCGGGGGCCTCGGGCTGCCCGGACTCCTGATGGTCGACGCCGGCCGGCAGCTTCTCCTGCCCGCCCGCCGTTGCGTCTGGTTCGGCCGGGGCGGGCATTTCATCCTCCGGCATGGGCGCGCCGTAGCCGCCTTCGTGAATTTCGGCGTGGTCCGAGGACTCCTGCTGGCTCATCACGTTCCTCCTTATATGGAGCTGCGCATGCCCCGCGGGGCCGGGAACGCCCCGCCGTGTTCGTCCATGCGCTAGTAGATAAAACTGTAGCCACGGAGCCGGTTTCCGGGAAGCCCCGGAACAGTGTGGAACCGGACGGGCCCGGGCGCAACCCGGGGCAACATCATTCAGCGTGGCTCACGCCGGGCCTGGCGTGCCTCACGCAGCACGGCCCAGCCATCCGCCACGGGACCAAGATGGCCCAGCTTCTCCGGATTGAGCACGGCGCGTACCGCCTGGATCCGCCCGCCGAGGACCTCAATACTCCAGGTGTTGAGCACGTTGGCGTCCCGGTCCCGGAAGATCGCCCCCGGCTGTCCGTTCACCTCGTGCTGCTCAAACGATCCGCCGATCTGGATAAAGTCCGGGAGGAGGGCTGCCAGCACTCGGGCCACGTTGTCGGCGCCATAAAAGCCCTTGCCCCACAGCGGGGCCTTGCCGCCGCTGTCCGCCACCATTTGGACGTCGGCGGCCAGTAGTTCCCGCAGTCCGTCCACGTCGCCGTCCCGGAAGGCGTCGAAGAAGCGCGCGGCCAGCTGGTCCCGCTCCCTGCTGTCTGCCTCGAACCGCGGTCTTCCGGCGTCCATATGCCGCCGCGCCCGGGCCGCAAGCTGGCGGCAGGCCACCTCGGAGCGTCCGACCGCCGCCGCGATCTCGGGGTATTCGAAGGCAAACACCTCCCGCAGCACGAAAACGGCCCGTTCGAGCGGGCCCAGCCGCTCGAGCAGCAGCAGCGCCGCCATCGACATCGAGTCCGCCAATTCCGCCGACCGCTCCGGATCGTCGTAGGTGTTGGTCACCAATGGTTCCGGAAACCAATTGCCCACGTACTGCTCACGCCGGACGCGGGCTGAGCGCAGCACGTCGATGGAGATCCGGGTGACGGTGGCGGACAGGAATGCCTTGGTCGATGTGGGCACGGTGGGGGAGCGGTCGTAGCGCAGCCAGGTCTCCTGAACCGCGTCCTCCGCCTCGCCCACACTGCCCAGAATCCGGTAGGAAATGGCAAAGAGGAGCGGGCGCAGCTGGGAGAACTCCTGGATCCGGCTCACACCGGCGCCTCCTTGAACCCCAGTTCGGCCTTGAAACCCTGTCGCCACGACGGATATTGCAGCACCCAGCCGAGTTCGCGCTTGGCCTTGGCGTTGGAGAAGCCGCGCACCTCGGTCATCATCATCACCGCCATGTCCCCGGCCACCAGCCGCGCCAGCCAGGCAGGCAGCCGCATGGGCCGTTTCGCGCCCGCACACGCAGCCAGGTACGGCAGCCATTCGCCTGCCGGTGCCGGTTCGTCGTCGACCACGTTGAACACGCCGCGGGCGTGTTGTTCCAGCGCCAGAACCGTGGCGCCGGCGGCGTCGTCGAGGTGGATCCAGGAACTGTAGCCGGTGCCGCTGCCGACCAGCGGATACATCCGCTTGCGCACCAGGGTGACCTGGTCCTCGATGGCCCCGGGTCCGTACAGGCCGCCGTACCGCAGGACCGCCCCGCCTGCCGCAAGGACCGCGTTCTCCAGATGGTTCAGTGCCTCCGTCATCGCTGCCGTGAGGTCCGGGTTCAACGGGTCCTCTTCCGTGGTGACCCAGGGGCCGGTTCGGATGGCGTTGAAGGCGCCAAAACCCTGTGCCACGAAATGGGGCACTCCGGCGGCCTGGGCTGCGGCCATCAGGTTGTCCGTTCCCTCCGTGCGCAGCCGGTTGGTGGCGGCGAAGAACTTCTCGGGATGTCGCAGATCGGGCTTGCCGGCATGGACCTGGGACAGCCCGGTCATCTGGTGCACCACCACATCCGGTGCGGCCGTGGCGACCGCTTCGCCCACTGCGCCGGCATCCAGCCCGTCCATGACCACTCCATCGGCACCCAACTGCCGGAGCAGGCCCAACTTGCCTGCCGACGTCGTCGTGGCCGTCACACGGTGGCCCCTCGCCACGAGTTGCGGCACCAGCCGCTGCCCCACAACGCCGGTCCCGCCTGCCAGGAACACATGCATGAGAATCACCTTCCCTGTTTTTCACGTCTCGCTTATAAACCCAAGACGAGACAGCACCGGCATTTGTGACATCCGGCGGGACGGATGCCGCTCATTCCTGCCCCGATGGCGACATTTATTACCTTGGCCCGGTAGCTCCGCAGGCCGCCCGGCTAGGATGAAAAACGAAAAAGCACCCGCCCCGAGGAAACCCGGCCTCGACACCTTCGCATGAAAGACACATCATGAATCAGCCGCGCATGAACGTAGAGTCCTTCAACCTAGACCACCGACATGTCGCGGCGCCCTACGTCCGCGTGGCCGACCGCAAGGAACTTCCGCACGGCGATGTCATCACCAAATATGACGTGCGGTTTACCCAGCCAAACGTCGGGCACCTTCAGATGAAGGCCGTCCATTCCCTCGAGCACCTCTTTGCGGAGCACTCGCGGAATCATTCCGACGCGGTGATTGATTTTTCGCCCATGGGATGCCAGACCGGTTTTTACCTCATCCTGCAGGGAGAACCGGAAACCAAGGACGTGCTGCAGCTCATCGAGGTGACCCTGCAGGACATTCTGGGCGCCACGGAGGTCCCCGCCGCCAACGAGGTCCAGTGCGGTTGGGGCGAAAACCATTCCCTCGCGGACGCCCAGGACGCTGCCCGGGGATTCCTGGCGCAGCGTGCCGTGTGGGAGCAGGTCTCCGCATGAGCGCCATCGACATCGTGGTCATTGCCGCCATGGAAGGGGAAATTCATCCGTTCCTTGAACGCGCAACAAACCTCGGCGATGCCGTGCGTGCCGGAAACGCCGTTCTGCGCACCGGTGTCATCAACGAGTTCTCCGTGCTGCTGGTCCAAAGCGGCATCGGCCTGGTCAACGCGGCGGGCGCAGCCACAACCGCACTGGCCATGGCCAACAACAACGCCGGACACACCCACCCGCCCCTGGTGATCAGCGTCGGCTCCGCAGGCGGACTTGGGTCCGAGGTTCGGGTGGGGGACGTGGTGATTGGCACGGACCACATCAACATCGACGCGGATGCCCGGGCCTTCGGCTACGAGTTTGGCCAGGTCCCGGGCATGCCGGCCAGCTACCCGGTGGCACGGGCCCTGGTGGAGGCCAGTGCGGTTGAGCCGCTCGGGCACCGCCCGGGGCAGACGGTGCACCAGGGACTCATTGTCTCCAGCTACTCATTTGTTGGCCCCGAACGGGCCGGACGCATCACCAGCCAGTTCCCGCG
>JBAUMA010000366.1:0-1643 GCA_049578485.1 Specibacter sp. | reverse complement strand
CGGCCGGGAGGAGGCCCTGGAGCGCGTGCTGGCCGGGATGGAGCAGGTCGACGCCGTGGCGGACCCCCACGTGCGCAGCCCCATGCCGGGCACCGTCACGGTGGTCAACGCCGCGAACGGGGACCATGTGAACGCCGGGGACGTGCTGCTCGCCGTCGAGGCCATGAAGATGGAACACCAGCTCACCGCCGCCGTGGCCGGCACCGTGCACATCAACGTCAACGTCGGCAGCCTGGTCAAGGCCGGGCAAGTCGTTGCCACCATCGAAGCAGAAGAATCCTGAAGGGGAACACCGTGCCAAATTTTGAACTCAGCGACGAGTACCAGGACCTTAGCGACACCGTCCGCGACTTTGCCGACAACGTGGTGGCGCCCGTGTCCGCGAAACACGACGAGGACCACAGCTTCCCCTATGACGTGGTGGCGCAGATGGGCGAGATGGGCCTGTTTGGCTTGCCGTTCCCGGAGGAATACGGCGGCATGGGCGGGGACTACTTCGCCCTGGCCCTGGCCCTGGAGCAGCTGGGCCGGGTCGACCAGTCGGTGGCCATCACCCTGGAGGCCGGTGTCTCGCTGGGTGCCATGCCCGTCTTCCGCTTCGGCACCGAGGCACAGAAACAGCAATGGCTGCCCTCCCTGGCCGCCGGTGAGGCGCTCGCCGGCTTTGGCCTGACCGAGCCCGACGCCGGTTCCGACGCCGGCGGCACCACCACCAAGGCCCGGCTCGAGGGCGGGGAATGGATCCTGGACGGCCACAAGCAGTTCATCACCAACTCTGGCACCGACATTACCAAGTTTGTGACCATGACGGCGGTGACAGGCACCTCCGAGCGGGCCAATGGCTCCATCAAGAAGGAAATCTCCACGATCCTGGTGCCCAACGGCACGCCCGGCTTCACGGTGGAAAAGCCGTACAACAAGGTGGGCTGGAACGCCTTGGACACGCACCCGCTGACTCTCGTGGACGTGCACGTGCCGGAGGAAAACCTGATCGGCGTGCGCGGGCGCGGCTACGCGAACTTCCTGTCCATCCTGGACGAGGGCCGCATCGCCATCGCCGCCCTGGCCACGGGCACCGCGCAGGGCTGCGTTGACGAATCCGTCAAGTACGCCAGGGAACGCCACGCCTTCGGCCATTCCATTGGCCACTACCAGGGCATTTCCTTCAAGATTGCCCGCATGCAGACCCGCGCCCACACGGCCCGATTGGCCTACTACGACGCCGCCGCCCGCATGCTGGCCGGCAAACCGTTCAAGACCGAGGCGGCCATCGCTAAGATGGTCGCAAGCGAGGCCGCCATGGACAATGCCCGGGACGCCACCCAGGTCTTTGGCGGCTACGGGTTCATCAACGAATTCCCGGTGGCCCGGCACTACCGCGATTCAAAGATCCTGGAGATCGGGGAGGGCACCACGGAAGTCCAGCTCATGCTCATCGCCCGCGAACTCGGGCTCTAAGTCCCCGGTGGTCGAGCTTGTCGAGAGCCGGGCCGGGACCCGTCGTCGGACTTTGAGTCGCCGTACCAACGCACGAAAGGATCAAGGATGATCAACAAAGTAGTGGGCTCGGCCGCGGAGGCCGTCCATGACATTCACCGGGGCGCGTCCCTGGCCGTGGGCGGGTTTGGGCTTTGCGGCATACC
>JBAUMA010000365.1:0-3576 GCA_049578485.1 Specibacter sp. | reverse complement strand
TCTTCCAACAGGACGGCTTGGTGAACTCCCTGCTGGGGCCCTTGGCTCCCAGCCCGTCGTGGCTGACCAACTCCTGGCTGGCCATGCCCACCGTGGCGCTGTACGTGACGTGGAAGCAGCTGGGCTTCTTCATTCTGCTGTACCTGGCGGCGCTGCAGAACATCCCGGAGGAGCTGTATGAATCCTCCTCCATTGACGGAGCCAACAAATGGTCCCAGTTCTGGAATGTCACGGTTCCCGGCGTCCGCCCGGCCAGTGTGCTGGTGACCCTGCTGGCAACCATCACCGGTGCGAACCTGTTCACCGAGCCCTACCTGCTCACCGGGGGCGGGGGCCCGGACGGCGCCTCCACCTCGCCGGTGTTCCTCATGTACCAAAAGGGCATCTTGCAGGGGCATCCGGACGTGGCAGCCGCACTGGGCGTCGTCCTGGTGATTGGGGTCCTGCTCATCGCACTGGTCCAAAAGCGCCTCGTCGGCGGAAAGGAGAGCTGACATGTCACATGAGAAACTCGCCCAAGACAGCAGGAACCCCAAGACCGGCAAAGCCACATCGGGCCAGGGCCGGTCATCCAGCACCGAGAAACGCCGCAGCCTGGGATGGGGGAGCTTTGTGCTCCTTGCCATCGGCGCCTTCGTGTTCCTGTTCCCGTTCTACTACATGTTCATCGGCTCGCTGCAGACCTCCCCGGACACCTCGGTGGCCGGTGCCTTCCCCAACCCGGGCAACCTGACGGGCAGCAACTACACCAACATCAACAACTCCATCAACCTGCTCACGGGCCTGGTGAACTCGGGCATCTTCACCGGCGGCGTCATCTTGTGCACGGTGGTCTTCGGCCTGCTGGTTGGCTATGCGCTGGCCCAGATGCACTTTCGCGGCCGCGGCGTGGTCTTCGGCATGATGCTGCTGGTGCAGATGATCCCGTTCCAGCTGCTCCTGATCCCGCTGTACATCATGATCGTGCGCAATTACGGGCTGGCCGACAGTTACGTGGGCATGATCCTGCCCTTCGCCATCAACTCCACGGCAGTGTTCGTCTTCCGGCAATACTTCATGCAGCTGCCCTCCACCTTGTTCGAGGCGGCACGGATCGACGGTGCCAGCGAGCTGCGGATCCTGTGGCAAATTGCCATCCCGCTGGTCCGCCCCGCCATCGTCACGGCGGTCCTGCTGACATTCATCGGGCCCTGGAACGAATTCCTCTGGCCCTTCCTGGTCACCAAGGACGCCTCCATGCAGCCGCTGGCTGTGTCACTGGCCAACTACATCTCCAACGTTGCCGCCACGGCCGCCAACCCGTTTGGCGCCATCCTGGCCGGTGCCTGCGTGCTGGCCGCCCCGGCCGTCGCCTTGTTCATTTTCTTCCAGCGACAGTTCATTTCATCCGATATCGGATCTAGCGTAAAAGGTTAATCCCCCATGACACTCTCCACTCTTGGCCTGCCCACCGTCCCCTTCAAGCTGACCCGGGCCGGTGTCATCATGACGCCGGAGCCGGGCAATGAATTCGAGTCCGACGGCGTGCTGAACCCGGCCAGTGGCCGGGGCTCGGACGGCGAGTTGTACCTGCTTCCGCGCCTGGTGGCCAAGGGGAATGTCTCCCGGGTGGGCCTGGCCAAGGTCGTGATTGGCGACGACGGCGTCCCGGCCGGCGTCGAACGCCTTGGTGTTGTGCTGGCACCGGATGAGGGGTGGGAAAGGGGCGCCAACAATGCCGGCACGGAAGACCCGCGCCTGACCTGGGTGCCTTCACTGAACAAGCACCTGATGACCTACATCGCCTACGGCCCCCTTGGCCCCAGGCTGGCGTTCGCCCACTCCGAGGACCTGCGGAACTGGGAGCGGCTGGGCCCGTGCCACTTTGGCTACCAGCCGGACCTGTCCATGGACCTGAACCTGTTCTCCAACAAGGACGCGGTGTTCTTCCCGGAACCTGTCAACGACCCCGACGGTGTCCTTTCGTACGCCATGTTGCACCGGCCCATGTGGGACCTGGGCTGGATCCGCGACGGCGAGGGGGAACACCTGCCCGCCGGCCTGACGGACCCGCGCCCGGGCATTTGGATCTCCTACGTTGCCGTGGACGAGGTCGAGAAGGACATCCGCAACCTGGTGCACATGCGCAACCACAAGATGGTGGCACTCAGTGCCTTCCCGTTCGAGGAACTCAAGATCGGGGGCGGGCCCGCCCCGATCCGCATCGATGAAGGATGGCTGCTGATCCACCACGGCGTGTCCGGGACCATGGAAAAGTCCGCCTTTGACCACCAGCAAAACGTGAACTACACCGCCGGTGCCATGATCCTTGACGCCAACGACCCCTCCGTCGTGATCGCCCGCAGCGACAAACCGCTGCTGGAACCGGAAACCGACGACGAGAAATCCGGGATAGTCCCGAATGTCGTCTTCCCCACGGCCATCGAGAAGATCGGCGAGCAGCTGTTCGTCTTCTATGGCATGGCGGATTCAAAGATCGGCGTGGCCCGCCTGGACCGCGTCTAAGCCCCAAGAAGCCTTCCACCACCCGCGTTCCCCACTGACACAGGAGTTTGGCATGGAGTCACCCCTTATTCTTTCCCGGCGCACCTTCGGCTCAGTCGCAGCGGTGGCGGCACTGGCCCTGACCATGGCCGGGGCGGAAGCCGCCACCGCAGCGCAACGTCCCGCACAAACGGCACCCCTGGCCAATCTGTCTCACCTGGACTTCCTGCTGGACGACGTCCCGCTGACGCCGGTGGAGGGGCACACCACGTACCGGATTGGGGAGCGGCCCACGGCCCGGGCTCCCTGGACGTATGCCGACGGACACCCCGACGGGAGCTACACGCGGGTTGGCGGCGGGTCCCTGGATCCGGTCACCGGCCGGTGGAGCCAGGGTGCCTTCAACGCCGACGACATTGCCCGCACCGCCGTGGTTTACCTGCGTCATTGGCAGCAGACCGGGGCAGCGGCGAGCCGGGACAAGTCCTTTGACCTGCTCCGCGAGCTGACCTATCTGCAGACCGCCACGGGCCCCAATGCGGGCAACGTGGTGCTGTGGCAGCAGGCCGATGGGACCCTGACGCCCAGTGCCTCACCGGTGGAGCTTCCCGATCCCAGCGATTCGGCCGAGTCCTACTGGCTGGCCCGGACCATCTGGGCCTTGGGGGAGGGCTATGCGGCCTTCAAGTCCGAGGATGCCGCGTTTGCCGGCTTCCTCCGGGACCGGCTCCACCTGGCCCTGGCAGCCCTGAACAAGCAGTCACTGAGCCGGTACGGTTCCTTTGACACGGCCGACGGCGTGCACGTTCCGGCCTGGTTGATCACCGGCGGGGCCGACGCCTCGGCCGAAGCCGTGCTGGGCCTGACCGCCTATGTCAAGGCTTCCCAGGGCGACGCCGTCGCCTCCAGGGCGTTGTTGCAACTCACCGAAGGCATTGCCGCCATGTCGTCCGGGACAACCGGGCAGTGGCCCTTTGGCGCCATCATGCCGTGGACCAAGTCCCAGACGTTGTGGCATGCCTGGGGCGGCCTGGCCGCGGCGGCCGTGGCAGGCGCCGCGCCGCTCCTGCATCGCACGGACCTCCTCCGGGC
>JBAUMA010000364.1:0-7835 GCA_049578485.1 Specibacter sp. | reverse complement strand
GGGCCAGTTCCTCGCGGGTGGCCTGCACCGCTTCCAGCAACTCACTGCTGGAGGGTGCGTGGCCGGAGTTCACCGCGCGCACCAGCTGGTTCAGGTTCGAGCCCACCCGGCCAAGGTCCGCGCGCAGCTTCGCAACCTCAACACCAGCACTAATGTGATTTGAATCACTAGTATCTAGCTTGGCTAGAATCTCGCCTCTCGCCCAGGCCGAAACCGATCGATCGCCAGCTGCCGCACTCAAGGCCGCATGCTCCTCCTCGGTCAACGACATCGACACCCGCCGTGTGCGTGGGTTCTCCACCGTCGGCCGGCCCGCCTTGCGTGGCTCGAACACCGGTCGCGCCGCCGCAGCATCCGCGGCCTCTGCTTCTCGTTTGGCCTTTACAGCTTCCCCGGCCAGAACCCACGGACTCACCGTGGGACTCGGTGCCGTTTTCTTCCGGGAAAACAAGGCCATGCGAACCATCCTTTGCGAGACCGCCCCGCGGTCGAGAACAAGCCCTCCGCAGGAGCAAGGGGCGATGAGCCGGAACGAAAACTGTCAGCGAGGCACGAGCGGTACGACAGTTTTCCGTTACGGGGAATCATACCTTGCATCTGTCCCAGAGCGTCCGACGAAGGAGAACCAGCGCGCTCTGGGACAGGGGGCCGGACACGGGACCGACGACCCCAAGTGAACACGCGGAGGGAGCGGGGCCGGCCCATCAACCGCAGCGCAGCGGAGGTTGATCCAGGGGCACCTGCGAAGCGTGCCCCCTGCGCCCACCAGGCTGTTAGGGCTGGGCTCTAGACCAGGCCGGAGTGGACGGGGTTTGAGCCGTCATCGTGTTAGCCCGCTACCCAGCGCAACCAGGCTGGGAGCAACCGGGCGAGCGAGGACGGAGCATGTGCTTAGTAGTCCATGAGAGTAATCGCTAGTTCGTCCTCGGGGTCCAGCAAGGAAAGACGTTCCGCGATAGTTCCGAACATTCGCTTCGTAGCATCGTAGGAATGCCTGTCGCGTTCTTCTTCCATGCGTTTCAGGACTGGTCGGACTTTGCCCGTCAACCGAGCATCAAAGGCGACCTTTCCACCGTTAGGCAGATGCAGGGCATCGTCGCGTTGCCAGAGATCGAAAACCGTATCGCCAAGGTTTCGGTTTTCGGTGTACCAGATGCTTTCTCCTGCACTGGTTTCGATACTCACAAGCCATGTCCCCATGGTGGATCCTCCTAGGCTGCTCAGTTTCTATCTGGGTTTTAAAGTGGAGACTTACCAAGCACCAGATCACAGGTCTTACCTTTGTTGGTGGTTACCTGGTTGTGCTCACCAGAGTAGGAGGGCAGGGAGGTTGGTGTCTCGTCTGTGGTGATCAGGTGGTACCGAAAAAGCCTGACGGACTTCGCTTCGCTCAGGCTGTTTCAACTGCTGTTCCCTGCCCCTACGCTGTGGGTCAAGCTATTGACTCAACGAACCAACCCTGGCATTCGGATGGTGGGGTCAGGAAACGATGGACCCCCCTAGTGAATCTGGGCGCACTGAGGGCGCGGAAAGGATTCACTAGGGGGATCGGGAAAATTTGATTCGGACGGAGCCGGTCGAGGTTTCCTAGAACGCACTACGGGTATTACTCGCCTGTGCCAGGACTGGGATGTGTTGGTTAGGTCGGGAGGGCCGTACACGCCTTCTCCCGTTGGATTCTCTAGCGCCCCGAGTCTGCCTTGATGCGCACCGAACCAACTCGGTGAATCCTTTGTTCTCACTACACCCGGGGACAAGCCGGTGGTCTGCATCCTGACTCGGCCTAGACATGCCGTGGATGGGTAGCGCGCAATCTGCCAGGACTCGCGATACACTCATATGGAGTTGTTTTGAACAAACATAACGATAGTCGGGTACCTGCCAGGGTCCCGGCTATCGGCCTTTAACCGGCGTGTCACTCTGACTTGGACGTGGAGCGCGAAGCGACCCACGTACCTTTGAAGAATGGATGGACAACGCCCCGCATGGCGACTCTCGGAAGCGGTCGAACGCACCAACGCCAGCAGGTCGACCCTCCGCCGACACCTGGAGAACGGCCGGCTACCAAACGCCTACAAGGACACTTCGGGCGCGTGGCGATTCCCCGTCGAGGATCTGCTTGCCGCAGGGGTGAGCATGCTCAAGAGCGACTCAATGAACCCAGTGAGCGTGTCCACTGAGCAACCCCCTGAACAACCCCTGAGCAACCATGCCCAACGCATTGCCGAACTGGAACAACAGCTGGCCGTTGAACGTGAGCGCAGCGCCGGACTGGAAAGACTTGCAGCCTTCGCCCACGAGCGCGCGGAAGACCTCCGCATGGCCTTGCGAATGATCGAGGGAACCAGACCTGAGCAACCCACTGAGCAAGCTCAGAGCGTGCCCACTGAGCAAGCTCAAGATGACCCAGTGAGCAACCCTGAGCAACCCACTCCCAGCGGTACTCGCAGATGGCTAACCTTTGGTCGTCGCCGCTAGGAAACGTGGGCCCAGACCTCGGATTCCAGGATCTTCTTCACCGTTGCCGGATACCACCGCACACCACCCTGTGCCGTGGATGTCCCGTCTTCGGTCAGCCCCTTGGCGATCGCCGTAAGCGTGGCGCCGCCGCGGCGTTCGGCCTTGATGCGCTTCACCACCGCAACGGGCAGCTCCGTGCGTCGGCCCAATTTCACGCCCTCGCGTTTGCGCTGTGCCAGCCCCTCGCGGGTTCGGTCTCCGATCAGACGGCGCTCGTACTGTGCGACCGACACCTGGACATTGGCCATGAACTCGCCCTGCGAAGTGGTGGTGTCCAGGTCCATCTCGCTCAGAACCATAGCCCAGCCCTCGCGCCGCGATCTGCCCATGAGCCCGGCGAAATCTTCGACGCTGCGGCTGATGCGGTCGATCCGAATGGCTAGCAGGTAGTGGGCCGCTCCCGCGGTGAGCATGTCCAGCGCCTCATTCAATACCGGACGCGCCCTGCGTGACATTGACTTGCCGGAGGCCTGTTCCTGCATGACCACCACGTTCCAGCCGCGAGCGTGGGCAACGTGGGTCAGGACTGCAACCTGTGCATCCAGGCTGGCCCCCTTGCTGGCCTGTTCCTCGGTGGAGACGCGGGCGTAAACGATGGCTGTCTTGTTCGGGTTCACGTTCCGAATTTATACCAAAGGGACGTTTGCTATAAATTGTGGGCCGTGAAGAGAATCTACGCCGTACTCGCTGCCGCTGCACGAGGTCTAACCGATAGCGGAACAGCGGTTGCCGCTAAGGAACCTGCTCTGGTGACATGGTGCAGGTGTTGCGGGTTGGCATGTGGCAGTTAATGGATGCGCGATAGACCTCCAAAGCTTTGGTGATCAGGGAGGGTTTTCCCTATTGGCGCGTCTGGCCTGGGTGACTGCTAGGGTATCGGCATCCATAAAGGTGGTCGGCCGCTGGCGCGGGCTGTGCGTCTCCTGGGCGGCCCAAGAATTCCAGGGAGGCCCCCAGCGGGCCAGACTTCAATTCTCAAGCCGAGGGCTAAACCAGCAACCCCGTTCCATTGCTACTCAGACCCAGTTTCATACTGAATTTGCTCAACATTCAAAGTTATCAGTGGATCCATATGTTGTATGGGGGCACACCCATATATAGGAATTTTTATCTTAATATGTACTTAAGTACACATTAAGTGCTATATAGCGATTGCCGGTGCGCCGGGTGTCAAAAACTTCAAATCTCCTGATAGCGTCGCTGACTAGATATTGATTATTATACTCTTGCTAATCTCTATCAATTTTTAGATGCAATCTTTTTCATTAACCGAATTGTTAGAAAATTGTTTAAATTTCCTATTACTGCATTCGGCTGAATGAAACTACGGACAAGGATTTGACCATGGATACAAGCCTTACCTCAGGCTTCTCAAAAATGAGATCAGTCGTTGCTATTTTGACGGCATTGCTGATGTCGATAGCAGTATTGGGGGTCGCCGCGCCAGCAAACGCCACCTCGGGTGGACAGGAAATGAGTAGCGTCACTCTTCCTGGTGGCGGCACCTTTGATCTTGCGGATATCACCCCGGAAAACTGGGATCAAGCCGTTGAAGAGCTCATTGCCAGTGACTTGAATCGCGTGGTAGACGAAAGCTCAGCTTCCACGAAGTACACCTTCGAAGTTCCAATCGACGACCCTTCCGTCCCCGGTGGAATCTTTAGTTTCACGGTAGTTGTACCCAAGAAGGATGCCATTACTCCTCGACTTGGTGGGGGCGTGGACACTGTCGGCGTGTATGTCCTCTTGAACGCGTTTGATCAAAACATGCTTATTGGAGGCGGCGGAGCGGCCGTCACAGCGGCTCTTTGCGCAATTCCCGGCCTTGGGTGGATCGGCTGTGGCGCAATTACCATAGCCGTGATCGCTGCAGCAGCGTGGGTTTCGACGCATGGCATGTGCCCAAAGACCTTGAAGGCATATGTCTTTGTGCCTGAACGCAACCGCTGCGTATAACAGGACATTAGGTTCTCGGATGGTGCCTTCACTGGTTGGTGGGGGCACCATCCAGCTTGAATAGACCGTCTACTGTCGAGGCCAAGGCGAAGGAAATCCTTAGTGCGAGATTGAGACTAGGCTCATGGACACCCTTTTCCATAGCAATTATCGTTTGCCGGGAGACATTGCACTGCCGAGCGAGTTCCTCCTGCGTTAGGCCACATTCTTTCCTGCGGCTGCGGACTGAATTAGACACTGGCACGGTGGATCCTGCGCGCAAAAAGGGCCGATCGAAGCCAGTATGAAATCCCGTAGGCGGCAAGTAGCGCGAAGCCCAGTATCCATGGCTGGACCCAGGGGAGCATGGCGGATATGGCCGTCGCGACGGAAGTTATAACAAGGGCGTCAACGAACGAAGCGGCCCGCACTGACTCATCTATCTTCGATTCCATGCTGTCGGGTTCGCTCGATCGCGATCTTTTCTGGTCCCGCTTCTTGAACACCATCACAGCTAGGGGTGCCCCGGCAACGCAGACCGCCATTACTACGACGCGAAGCCACTCCAGCTCCAGTCTTTCTGCAACCCCCAGCCCTGCGATTAGTAGAAAAACTGAAGATAGTACGATCGCTATCCAGTGCCTGATGGTCATTTTGGCTCCCTTGACTTGAATCATGCAATATTAAAAATGTAATGCAGGCTTTACATTTCGGCAAGTAACCACGAACTTCTGAGTGTGTTGCATTCAGGAATTGCCAGACCACTCCTTGACGGGCAGGGGCTAAACCACCCTTTCATCTTCTCTTCCAACTTCTAAATGCATCGAAACCTCATGTACCGGTAACGATGGATTTTGATTCAGGCATATGGGAGATCACAACTTTGCTGTTTGAGGCCCTCTCCGTTCAACGGAGAGGGCCTCAAACAGTTTGCTTGACCTCGAAAAAGCTCCGAGCGATTGGAACGGGAAGATGACTATTTGAGCAGCGAAGCAGAAATCTCTAACGCGGACTTCACTTCTGCCTATGCTGGCGTCTTTGGAGCGATGCTACCGTTCGTATCCTTCATCGCGTCCAGGCTGTGGCGGTGTGTACGGGCGCGCCACAGGCGTTATTCCCTTGCCGGGAGATTTGGTCGTGGGTGGGTTCGGGAAGCTCGCCTCCCGCATCTCTCGAACCCGTGTTCTCTGTTCTTCCAGTTCACGCTTCTCGCGCTCTTTCACTGCGCGGTGTGAACCGAGCGACCGGGCCTTGCCCTTGAATTCTTCACGCTCAACCGTCACGGCCAGTTTCGGCTGGATACGTCGCCGGGGAGCCTCGGTTAGGCCGTGTTCGCGTTCCAGCTTGGTGCAGGCGCTCTGCGCGGCCCTGCGGTCGTTCCTGGCATGCCAAACCTCCCCCACGTCGCTCACTCGTGAGACCACCAGGTGCACGTGGTCGTGTCCGTGGCGCACCATCACCCACGGATGCCCGTCGAAGCCCATGTCCTCGGCAAACGACTGACCCATGTCGGCCCATGTCGCATCCGACAGGGTGCGGTCATGCGCGGTGTTGCGCAGGGAGACGTGCCAGACGGGGTTCTTGATCTCCGGGCGGGTGTTCAGCGCCTTGCGCAGCTCACCGGCCCACTTGCTGGGGTCGGTGTGTCCCTCTACGCCGATGTTCGAGGCGATCACGATGCCGCCCGAGTGCTTGGACCCGCCGAACTCGTAGACGTGCTCGTTCGCCTTGCCCGGCCCGTGCAGGTAGGCGCCAATGTCCCCGGGGTTGTTCCCTCTGGTGATTTTCGCGATCACGGCAACTCCCCCCGCACGCGGGCCAGTTCCTCGCGGGTGGCCTGCACCGCTTCCAGCAACTCGGGACTGCTTGGGGCGTGGCCGGAATTCACCGCCCGCACCAACTGGTTCAGGTTCGACCCCACCCGCCCCAGGTCCGCACGCAGCTTCGCGACCTCGGCACCACCGCCCCGAGGGTGCTCTGCCTCGAGCTGCGCGGCCACCTGGTCGCGTGCCCACGCCGACAATCCACGGCCTTCGGCGGCGGCGGTCCATGCCGCGTGCTCTTCCTCGGTCAACGACATCGAGACACGGCGTGTGCGCGGGTTCTGGGCCGCCGGCCGGCCGGCCTTGCGCGGCTCGAACACCGGCCGCGCCGCTGCAGCTTCCGCGGCTTCCCGCTCACGCTGCTCGGCAAGCCTTTCCGCAGCGGCAACGAACGGATTGGTTGAAGCGGGAGCAGCGGGTTTCCTCCGGGAAAACAAGGCCATGCGAACCGTCCTTTCGAGACCGCCCCGCGGTCGAGAACGAGCCCTCCGCAGGAGCAAGGTGGATTAGCCAGGAACAAAAAACTGTCAGTGAGGAACGAACGATGCGACAGTTTTTTGTTACGGATAATCATACCTTGCATCTGTCCCAGAGTGGCCGACGCAGGAGAGCCCACGCGCTCTGGGACAGGGGGCCGGACACGGGACCGACGACCCCCAAGTGAACACGCGGAGGGAGCGGGGCCGGCCCATCAACCGCAGCGCAGCGGAGGTTGATCCGGGGGGCACTTGCGAAGCGTGCCCCCTGCGCCGCCCACCCAGCTGAGACGAGTTAGCGATAAGCCAAGTCGGGATGCGTTGTAGGTAGGAAACTGGACCGAGTCGGAGGTTTGGGGAGGAGCCAGCAGGGGAACTTAGGTCATGCACAAGGAGGCACCGCCTGCATGACCGTCATCGTGTTAGCCCGCTAGCCGTCGGACCCACGCTGGGAGCAACCGGGCGAGCGAGGACGGAGCGCTGGTAGGTGCGGGAGGTAGAAACATCTGACTTGGCTTCGTGACCTATGTGTAACACGCCGAGGGAAATGCGCCGGGTTTTCTTTCGCAGATGCAAGGCTTGCACTCATGACCACAAAGACGACCAAACAGGACGCCGACTGGGAACAGCTCTGGCTTCCTCGAAGGCCGCTAGCGTCAGATGACCTCCAAGCAGGCATCTACCGCGAGAGTCGACCCAAAGCACTCACGCGCCGCTACATCGAAGCAAACCCACGAGCGATGTCGAATCTGCTGGTCGTGGACATCGACCACGATGATGCACTCCTGCGCGCTCTCTGGGACCGCCATGACTGGCTGCCCAATGCCGTGGTCGAGAATCCAGAAAACGGGCACGCACACGCCGTCTGGGCACTTGCAGAGGCAGTCACACGCACCGAGTACGCCCATCGCAAGCCGCTCGCGTACGCCAGCGCCATCACAGAGGGCCTACGCCGCTCCGTGGACGGCGACCAGGCCTACAGCGGACTGATCACCAAGAACCCCACCCACGAGGGCTGGAACGCGTCCTGGTACACCGACAAGCTCTACAGCCTGCGCGAACTGGACGAACGCCTCAGCAC
>JBAUMA010000363.1:0-5476 GCA_049578485.1 Specibacter sp. | reverse complement strand
GCCCAAAAGATGGAGGCTGAGGGGCACCGGATCCTGCGCATGAACTTGGGCGACACGGCCCCGTTTGGCCTGGAGGCGCCGGAGTCCATTGTGGTGGACATGATCCACCACCTCCGCGGGGCGCAGGGGTACAGCGATTCCAAGGGGATCTTCTCGGCCCGCACGGCCATCTCGCAGTACTACCAGACCAGGGGCCTGATGCAGATCGGCGTCGAGGACATCTTTGTCGGCAATGGCGTCAGTGAACTGATCTCCATGACGCTGCAGGCCTTTTTGGAAAATGGCGACGAAGTACTGATTCCGGCGCCGGACTACCCCCTCTGGACGGCCTCGGTGACCCTGACCGGCGGCGTCCCCGTGCACTACCTGTGCGAGGAGGACAAGCAGTGGTGGCCGGATATGGCGGACGTGGAGGCCAAGATCACCCCCGCCACCCGCGCCATCGTCATCATCAACCCGAACAACCCCACAGGCGCCGTCTACCCGTTGCACGTCCTGGAAAAATTCGTCGAACTGGCCCGGAAGCACGACCTGGTCATCTTTTCCGATGAAATCTACGAGAAAATCCTCTACGACGGCCGCACCCACATCCACATGGCGTCCCTCTCCGACGACGTCTGCACCCTCACCTTCAGCGGACTGTCCAAGGCGTACAGGATGCCCGGCTACCGTGCCGGCTGGGTGGCCCTGTCCGGGCCGCGCGCGGCCATGGCCGGCTTCAAGGAATCCCTGGAACTGATCGCCTCCCTGCGACTGTGCTCCAACGTTCCCGCCCAGCACGCCATCCAAACGTCCCTGGGTGGCTACCAAAGCATCAACGACCTCACCAAGCCCGGCGGGCGCCTGCACGATCAACGCGACAGGGCCGCCGAACTCCTCAATGCCATTCCCGGGGTGTCCTGCGTTCCCGCTGCCGGGGCTATGTATTTGTTCGTGAAGCTGGATCCGGGCATGTACCCGATCGAATCCGATGAAAGGTTCGTGATCGACCTGCTGCAGGACCAAAAGATCCTGGTCAGCCACGGCACGGCCTTCCATTGGCCCACCCCGGACCACTTCCGTTTTGTCATCCTGCCCTCCGTGGGCGACATCGAGGAGGCTGTGCGCCGCATTTCGGTGTTCCTCGGGGTGTACCGGCGCAAGGCCGCCCTGACGAACGCAGCACCTGGGGAATAGATTCAACGGAGGTCCGGTTCTGCAATGTAGATGCAAACGCATATTCATTGCCGGGCCTCGAAGCGGACCGGCGTTCTAGTGGAAATGGACGGTACCTCTCGTGGCACACGGAGAGATTGAACTTGGCCTGGACACCTTTGGCGACATGACGCTGGCGGCCGACGGCACTCCCAAGGCCGCCGCACAGGTGATTCGCGACGTCGTCGAGCAGGCGGTGCTGGCCGAATCCCTGGGCCTTGACTACTTCGGGATCGGCGAACACCACCGGGACGACTTCGCCGTCTCCGCCCCGGACATGGTGCTGGCCGCCATCGCCGGGCAGACCAAGCGGATCCGGTTGGGATCGGCCGTGACGGTGCTCAGCTCCGATGACCCCATCCGCGTGTTCCAGCGGTTTTCCACGCTCGACGCCGTTTCCGGGGGGCGCGCCGAAGTCACCCTGGGCAGGGGCTCATTCACGGAGTCGTTCCCGCTGTTTGGCCTTGACCTGGCCCAGTACGAGGAACTGTTCGAAGAAAAGCTCGAGCTGTTCAGCGAAGTGCGCAAGCAGGGACCCGTGACGTGGAGCGGCAAGACCCGCCCCGCATTGACCGAGCAGATGGTGTACCCGCATCTAGAGTCGGGCCTGCTGAAGGCCTGGGTGGCCGTCGGCGGCAGCCCGCAATCCGTGGTCCGTGCCGCACACCACGGCCTGCCCCTGATGCTGGCCATCATTGGCGGGGAGCCGCTGCAATTTGCCCCGTTCACCGACCTTTACCACCGGGCCCTGAAGGAATTCGGCATGCCCGAACAGCCCATCGGCGTGCATTCTCCCGGGCACATCGCCGCGACCGACGAGCAGGCCCTGGACGAGCTGTGGCCGCACTACTCGGCCATGCACAACCGGATCGGCCGCGACCGCGGCTGGCCGCCCATGACCCGGGGCCAGTTCAACGCCACGGCCGGCCCCGACGGCGCACTCGTGGTCGGCTCGCCCGCAACGGTGGCCAGGAAGATCACCAAGGTCGCCACGGCACTGGGACTGTCCCGCTTTGACCTGAAGTACAGTCATGGCACGCTCCCGCACGAGACCATGCTCAAGAGCATCGAGCTTTACGGCACCGAAGTGGCGCCGATGGTGCGGGAGAACCTCCGCAAGGAGGCATAGGCGGTCCCGCCAGGTCTGTGTTGCAGTTGTTGGACGAAAATCGGATCAACACCGCAGTATTCGTCCAACTACTGCAACACAGACCGCTTTGGGGCGGTCAATTCGGGTTGATCCGCGGCCGGAGGGTGACGGAGGGCAGGCCGGGTGCCGGCAGGGGAGCATCGCTTTGGTCTGCCGGCAGCCCGAACAGGGGTTCGGCGTCGCCGGCCCGCCCGGTCGCGGCGATTTCCTCCTGCCAGGCCTCCCGGAACGCGACAATTTCCTCGTGGGTGCGTCCCACGAAGTTCCACCACATGACAATGGACTCGCCGAGCGGGGTTCCGCCGATGATCAGCAGGCGGACGGGTTCGGAACCGGCCGCCAGGGTCACCTCGGGGCGGCCCGGACCCACATAGCCCAGTTCGCCGTAGCCCAGCCCCTGGCCGGCCACCGAGAGTTCGCCGGAATCAACCAGGAAGCCGTGCTCAAACGCCGGGTCCAGCTCGAAGGTTGCGGAAGCTCCGGCGTCGAGCACCACCTCGGCACCCACCAGCGGCGTGTAGGTCCGCACGGGCGACATCTGCCCGGCCAGGGTGCCCAGGAACACCGACACCGCGGCTCCCGGGATGGAAACCGGCGTCGGGGCGTAGTGCTCAAATCCCGGGTCGACAAAGCGCGAACCATCGGGCAGGGCGACCCACAGCTGGGTGCCATGCAACACGGTGGTGTCCGCCGTGGAGTACTCGGAATGGCTGATGCCGCGACCGGCCGTCATGAGATTCAGTTCGCCGGGGCGCACAATGGCGTGATATCCAGCACTGTCCGCGTGCTCTACCTGTCCCGTGAACAGCCAGGTGACGGTCTGCAAACCCGTGTGCGGGTGGGGCGGAACGGCCATGCCGCCGGTGGCCGCAACGTCGTCCGGGCCGTAGTGGTCCACGAAACACCAGGCTCCGATGAGGGACCTGCTGCGTTGGGGAAGGGTGCGCCGCACCGTCATGGCGCGCGGCCCTCCGAGCGGTACACTGCGGGGCTCGAGCACCTCCACGGCCCCCGGGTTGCTGGGGCAAAGCAGCTCCTGCGGTACGGCTTCCAAGTTGCTCACCAGCGGCCGCCTTTCGAAAGTTTGGCCACCCCGTTCAGGGGGCTGGTCACGGGTGGATCCCGCCCATGGCATGAAGCCTAGTTTGTTTTGGCCCTGTGGGGGAGGGTGTCGGCGGGCGCCCACGGAGTGATGCATGGCTAGCGACGCCACGGGGAATTCATCGTAGGATCGTAAAGGTTGACTCCCGTGCGGACCAGTTGCCCCGGGCAGCTGTAATGCCGCCCGCCGTGGTTATCCGACTAGACTCGTTCAAGTTTCGCTTTTGCCCTCAATAGAAATGGACCGCGGGTGGATCTCACCTTCATGGTCGTGCTTGTCATAGCACTGGCCCTCTTCTTTGATTTTACGAATGGCTTCCACGACACAGCCAATGCGATGGCCACGCCCATCGCCACGGGTGCCATCAAGCCCAAGACCGCCGTCACCCTGGCGGCCATCTTGAACCTGGTGGGCGCGTTCCTCTCCACCGAGGTGGCCAAGACCATCTCGGGGGGCATCATCAATGAAAGCGGCCCCCACGGGGTCGCCATCACGGCCGAGATGATCTTTGCCGGCTTGATGGGTGCGGTGCTGTGGAATCTGTTCACCTGGCTGCTGGGCCTTCCCTCCAGCTCCTCACACGCCTTGTTTGGCGGATTGATCGGTGCCGCGATCGTGGGCACCTGGTCCTTTGGGGCGGTGAACTTCATGGTGGTGCTGTCCAAGGTCATCCTGCCCGCCCTGCTGGCCCCGGCCATCGCCGGCCTGGTCGCCTATCTGTGTACAAAGATGGCGTACGGCATCACCCGCCGTTCCGACCCCGATTCGGGGGACAAGCTCACCCAAAAACGTGGTGGATTCCGCCACGGCCAGGTTTTCAGCTCATCGCTGGTGGCTCTGGCGCACGGCACCAATGACGCCCAGAAGACCATGGGTGTCATCACCTTGGTCCTGGTCGCCTCGGGTCTGCAGACCGCCGGAACCGGACCGCACATTTGGGTCATCACGGCTTGCGCCGTGGCCATCGCGGCCGGCACGTACGCCGGTGGTTGGCGCATCATCCGCACCCTCGGCTCGGGCCTGACCGACGTCAAGCCCGCCCAGGGCTTTGCGGCCGAAACCAGCACGGCGGCGGCCATCCTGGCCTCCAGCCACCTCGGCTTTGCCCTCTCCACCACGCACGTCGCTTCCGGTTCCGTGATTGGTTCAGGGCTGGGCCGCAAGGGCTCAACCGTCCGCTGGGGCGCCATCGGCAAGATCAGCCTCGGATGGCTGTTCACCCTGCCGGCCGCCGCCGTCGTCGGTGGCCTGGCAGCGTTGCTGATCCGCACCGGAGTAGTTGGCATTGTCATTGTGGCCGTCCTGGGCCTTGGCGCGATCTTGTACATGTTCTACATGTCCCAGCGGGAGACCGTGGACCACAGCAACGCCATCAGCGACGTTGACGCTGTGGGCGAGGCCATGCACATCCCGAGTAAGAAGGAACGCGACCGGCTGGCCCAAAAAGCCCGTGTTGCCGAAAAGCTCGCGGCCAAGGCTGCCAAGCGTGCGGCCGAAACCGACGCCGTCCGTGCCAGGGCGCAGGCCGCCCTGGACCAGGCGGACACCGTGGTCCTAAAGGCCATGACCCGGGCCGCCAACGAGGCCAAGGCGGCAACTGAGGCCAAGGCGTCAGCCGCAGCCAAGGCACACGCGGGCGTCGAGGCGGCCCCGGGGGCTGGGGTTGAGGTTGAGGTTGACGTTGAGCCTCACGAGCCCAAAGCCGCCAAGAAACAGACTCTCAAGAAGGACAGCTAATGATTGACTGGCTTGGATTTGTGACGGTTGCCGTCGTGACGCTGGTGGGCGCCGGATTCGTGGTGGGCATGTACTCGCTCGGTGTCAGGTTGACCGCTGTCAGCGGCGACGACGACACCAAGGTCAACACGGCCGCCAAGGTTGGCTCGTATGTGTGCTTCGGTTTTTGCGCCCTGGCCGTGGTCACCGCCATCGTGCTGATAGTGCCGGCGTTTTACAAGACTGCTGCGGGATTGTTCGGCGCGTAGCCGCCCCGTTCACGAACGACGCCGGGTGCCCCCGTCCGCGTACAG
>JBAUMA010000362.1:0-2055 GCA_049578485.1 Specibacter sp. | reverse complement strand
GCACTTAAAATCTGAATTCGTAGGGAAAGATGGTGACCATGACTACCCCAACAGAGAAGGCCGACGCCGGCAACGGCACCTCCGATTCCCGCGGGACGTCCGTGATCGTCAACGCAATTGCCGTATTGCGGTGCTTTTCAGCGCATGAGCCCTTGCTGGGTGTCACCGAAATTGCGCAGCGGGTGGGCATGCACAAAAGCAGCGTTTCCCGCATCCTGGCCACTCTTGAACAGGAGGAACTCGTCGAACGTGACCCCGACTCTCGGCGCTTCAAGCTGGGACTTGGGCTCATCGCAGTGGCCGGCCCGCTGCTGGCAGAGCTGGAGGAACGGCGCGTTGCCTACCCGCTGTTGCGCCGGCTGACGGAACTGACGAATGAAACCAGCGCCCTGATGGTGTGGAACGGCCACGAATCCATGTGTGTGGAGCAGATCGCCAGCCCCCAGCAGGTCAAGCACACCGCCCCGTTGGGTGCGCGCTACAACGACGCACTCAGCGCCTCGGTGCAGGTATTCCTTTCACTGGAGCCGCAAGAGAGAGTGCGCTCGCTCCTGCAGCGAGGCACCGTCACCTACCCGGGAGCCGACCAGGCGGCCCAGGAGGCGTACCTGCTCAGGCTGGCGGATGTGGCACAGCGCGGCTTTGCCACCAATTACGGCGAGTCATCGCTGGATGAAGTGGGCGTCGCCGCCCCTGTGTTCGACCACCGCGGCGACCCGGTGGCGGCCGTCCTCATCCCGGCGCCCAAATTCCGGGTGTCCCAGGAGCGGCTGCTGACCCTCGGCGAGGCTTGTGCCGCCACGGCCCGCCTGGTCACTAGCCGGCTCGGCGGCTAGGCCAGCACTTCACAGGCTTCCTCGACGGAGTCCACCACGTGAATGTTCGCGGCCATGGCCCGGCCCCGGCCCAGCGCCTGAAGCAGGGCCCGAACGGGAAGTTCACGTTCCCAGTGGTCGCGGCCCACCAGGACCATCGGGGTGACGGCACCGTCGGCGGCATAGTAGTTTTCGCAGGCGTCCTGGAAGATCTCCTGCACCGTGCCGGCCGCGCCAGGCAAGAAGATGATGCCGCCATTGGAGCGGGCCAGCAAGACCGCTTCCCGGATGGAGTTGGCAAAGTACTTGGCGATGTGCGCGGCAAACATATTGGGCGGTTCGTGCCCGTAAAACCAGGTGGGGATCCCAATGCTGGGCGCCCCCGCCGGGAAGTCCGCCAACACCTGCTGCGCCGCACGCGCCCAGGCGGTGATCGACGGCCGAAAACCGGGGACGGCGCCCAGGGTGGCCAACGCACTCGCCAGGGCAGCGTCGTCGAACCTCGAGAGGTAGGCACCCAGGTTGGCTGCCTCCATGGCTCCGGGTCCGCCTCCCGTTGCCACCATGAACCCCTGCCGCGCCAAGGTTCGGCCAAGCGCCGCAGCCTGGGCGTACTCGGCGCTCCCGCGCGCCGCCACGTGCCCGCCCATCACACCCACCACCGGCGTACCGGCTGCCGAACACGCGTCCAGGACGTCTTCGAGGGCGTCGGAGATGGCATGGTCGTGCATGGCCGTGGCGAGGGTGGCATTCAAGGCCCGCCCAGCACCGGCCTGCATGGTCCACAGGTAGATGAGCGCATCCGGGACCTTCTCATATTCGACGGCGCCAATGCCCGCATACAATTCCGGCCCCGTGTACAGGTGACCGCGGTAGGCGTTGAACGGGATGTTCGGCAGCGTGGGGAAGATCAGGGCGCCGCGCGAACGCAGCAACTCCTCGATGCCCTCCGCAAACCGGCAGCCCATGAAGATGGCGCCCGACGCCCGCAGCCGCATCAGTTCCTTGGAGCGCAGGCGAAGGTCGACTGACTGGATGTGCCAACCGTGCATGGATGCGGCGCCCGCGTCGACCAGGGCGTCAAAGCGCGCCACATCCCCGACTTCGACGGTCCGGGCGCGCGGGGCAAAGGGTGCATTCACGCCTTCAGCATAGCCACCGGTGCCGAGGGCGGCGGTACGGCGGATTCTCGGTACGGTGGTCATGTTCGCCTTACCTGCCCGACGCCGGTGACCCACCC
>JBAUMA010000361.1:0-4829 GCA_049578485.1 Specibacter sp. | reverse complement strand
GCGTGAGCCCCTGCGTTGAAGAATCTGACTGGTCTGCGGCGCTTGCTGCGCCGGCGCCGAGGGCGAGGAGGCCTCCAGCAAAGACCGCTGCGCACAGCGATCGACGAATAATGACATGCATGATGTCCAACTCCTGACTAAATTTTTTGAGCCCCGACTGCGAATGCAGTGTCGGGGAAATACCGTGGCCTTGTCCTCGCGAAGGAGTGAAGGCTGACGGTCATTTAGCCAGGGCTTGATCCCGGATCAGCGGGCATGGAGGCAGGCAGGGGCCAGTCGGCATTGAACAATGCCGATCGACTTGCCGCTGCGTTGAATGTCAGTGGAAAGCTCTCATTGGCAGCCGCGGACCCTCCGGACCCGCCCGCAGCGCCGGAAGATGCCCCCGACGCCGGTGACTCGGCAATTGCGATGACCGCAGGGCCGCATGGCCCCACGGCCAACGGACCATCCGCGGCACCGCAGGCGGTCACTTTGCCGGAACCACCGGGAGCCGCGGACACAAAAGAACCTGCAACGGCGAGGCTGCCGGTTGCCGTTGCGGATCCTCCGGTCACCAGGTGGGAGGAGATGAATAAGCCGTTGGCATCGGAGGCCAACCCGGTGACCCCTGCGGCTGCTGCGGTTGAGGACGTCGGGAATGCAGTCGATCCCGTGGGCATCGATGCGCGGGCCCCGGACGCCTTGGCGCCGGTCCCGTCCGTGGTGGGCGAGGGAGCCTGTCCGGTTCCGTTCGGTACTATTCCGTCCGGCAATGTTCCAGGCATTACCGGAAGGATGGAGACCGGTCCGGCGGGAGTCCCCGGGACCGCAGGAGTGCCGGGTATCCCGGGATCAACGGGGCCCCCGGGCGTTCCCGGTTTCACGGGAGGAACGACGCCGTCAACGACTCCGCCGACAACCCCGCCCACGCCGTCGGTAACGCCGCCAACAATGGGCTTGAGCGCGCCGGCGACCGGGTCAAGGATGGGGGCGACAATCGTCGTGACAGGCTTGGTGATGCCGTCCACGGTGCCGAGAACTGGTGTGGCCACGGAATCGACCACATTGACCACAGGAGGCATTACAGAATTCGCGACTTTGTGCACGGGGGTGACAACGGCGGTAACGATCGGGCCGGCTACCGGCACTTTTCCCAGATCTGCTTCAACCTTGTCGACCGCGCCAGTCACGGGGGCCGTCACCGTGGACACGGTATCGTCACCGATCATGTCCTTGACAACGGGGACCTGACTCACTGTCTTGTCCACGAGGTTGACGACGGGGTTGAGTAAACCCGAAACCAGCCCGGGTGTGTGCGGGGCCGGGGAGGGATGTGAATCCGACGATGCGGCAAAGGCACCGGCGGATCCAAAGACCAGGAAGGCTGCGGCGAACAATGCGGCACCCAGGGAAAGTCGAAGGGCGCGAAGCAGTGGAACATTAGCAAACGGCGAACGGTCGCCAATGTCCACTGCCTTCACCCCCCACCCAAGAGCTGCATGTGACCGGCGCGATTGAGACCCGCCTGTCTGAGACCGCCATGCGCCCTGAGAAGCGACGTCAATGACTGATCCCCACCCTACGTCCGCACCACCGGAACCGCCAGAGTTAAATCCAACTTTCAGTTTTTATCGGAATCCGTAGCCAAGCTACGCCGCCGCGCGTTCCAGCCCGGCCATGATCAAGTCCAGGCCAAATACAAACGCCTCGTCGGCACGGTGCGCACGGCCAAGGCCGGCGTCAAGGGCTGCCCGCAGGGACGGCGAGGCTTCGGCGCCCGGATCCCAAACATCCTCCGGCGCCGCGACGTCCAGGGCCGAGCCCAGCACATAGTTGTCCAGCACCGTGATTGCCTCCAGGATTCGCCGGGGGGCAAATCCTGCCCGGGCAAATTGCTCGGCCAAAACGCTGTACATGCCAATGGTGGTCTCGTCCCGCACGGAGTAAGCGGTCAGCAACGGGATCAGGCGGGGGTGCCTGGCGTAGGAATTGCGGTACTGCACGGCGATGTTGCGGATGGCGAGGGCCCAATGGGGTTCGCCTTCGGTGGCTCCCACCAGGTCAATGGCCGCCACGGCCTGCCCGCGCATGAGTTCGACGATGTCGCTTTTTCCGCTGATGTGGTTGTACAGCGACGACGGGCTGACCCGGAGCCGCTTGGCCAACGCCGGAACAGTGAACTCGCCCTGCGCATCCACCAAGGCCAGGGCGGCCTCGGCAATGAGCGCGGGGGACAGCTTCGGGGACAACGGACGGGCCATGGCGGGTTCCTTCCAAATAGCGATTCCCCCAAGGATAACGAACAATATTCGTTTACCCCTTGCGCAGAGGTCGATGTTGCTTCCATAATAAACGAACGACATTCGTTTTATGTGATCCCAATCTCTTCAAGGAGCAGTCATGCTGGAAATCTCAGCCACCACCCCTCCCGTTTCCTGGGCCCGCACCCAGGACGGCGGACGCGCACCCCTGAGGGTGGCCCTGGTGCAGCACCGCTGGCAAGCCGATCCGGAAGCCGTGCGCGCCGAACTTCGCGAGGGCATCACCCGCGCCGCGGCCCAGGGCGCCACCGTGGTGTTCCTGCCCGAACTCACACTCTCCCGCTACCCCGCGGACACGCTGCCCGAGGGAACCCCGAACGCCACGGCCGAGGACCTGCTGACCGGCCCCACTTTCACCTTTGCCGCGCAGGCCGCCCGCGACTTCGGCATCACGGTCCACGCATCCTTGTACCAACGCGCCGACGCCGGCGACGGCCTGGGCCTGAATACCGCCATCCTGGTCTCCCCCGACGGCGCGCTGCTGGCCCGGACGCACAAATTGCACATCCCACGCACCGACGGCTACTTCGAGGACAAGTACTTCCGCCCGGGCCCCGCCGCCGCGGACGCTTACCAGGTCCACTCCCCGGCGGAACTGCAGGGCGCGCGGCTGGGCATGCCCACCTGCTGGGATGAATGGTTCCCCGAAGTGGCGCGCATGTATTCGCTCGGCGGTGCGGAACTGCTCGTCTACCCCACGGCCATCGGTTCCGAACCCTCTTTCCCCAACTTCGACACCCAGCCACTGTGGCAGCAGGTGATTGTCGGCAACGGCATCGCCAACGGCCTGTTCATGGTGGTCCCGAACCGTTGGGGCAATGAAGGAAACGTTGATTTCTACGGTTCCTCCTTCATCTCCGACCCCTACGGGCGCATCCTGGTCCAGGCCCCGCGCAACGAATCCGCCGTTTTGGTGGCCGACCTCGACCTGGCCCAGCGCGCCGACTGGCTGGAGCTGTTCCCGTTCCTGGCCACCCGCCGCCCCGAAACGTACGGCCGGCTCACCGAAGCCGTCGACACCGCGCACCCTTACGGCGACCCCGCCGCGGCAACAATGGGTCAGGCACGTTGATGGGCTGGGTCATGCCGGCCGAAACGGCTCCGCAGTCACGGATCTGGATGGCCTTCCCGCCCGGCGGCTACGCCCTGGGCGAGACTGAGGAGGAGGCACACGCCGCCCGCAGTTGCTGGGCCGCAGTGGCCAACGCCGCCGTCGAATTTGAGCCGGTCACCATGATCGTGGCGCCCGACGACGTCGAAATCGCCGCCCGCTACCTCTCCCCCGGTGTGCAGATCAAGGTGGCACCACTGGATGACGCCTGGATGCGCGACATTGGCCCCACCTTCGTCATGAAGAACGACGGCGGCGAGCCCCGCCTGGGCGCCGTGAACTGGGTGTTCAACGGCTGGGGCGCCCAGGACTGGGCCACGTGGGACAAGGACTCGCTCATCGGCACGGCCGTGGGCGAATTCGCCGGCGTCGAGGTCATCGACTCGGCCATGGTCAATGAGGGCGGAGGCATCCAGGTGGACGGCGAGGGCACGGTCCTGGTCACCGAAACCGTTCAGCTGGACCCTTTCCGCAACCCGGGAATGTCCAAGACGGACGTGGAGGCCGAGCTGTCCCGCACCATCGGCGCCACCAAGGTGATCTGGTTGCCGCGCGGCCTGGCCCGCGACGCCGAACGCTACGGCACCCGCGGCCATGTGGACATTGTGGCTGCCATCCCCAGCCCCGGCACTCTCCTGGTCCACCGGCAAAACAACCCGGCACACCCCGACTTTGAGATCACCGACAACATCATCAACTTCCTGGCCGGCACCACTGACGCCGCCGGACGGAACTGGAACATCATCGAAGTCCCCGCCCCGGAAACCATTTCCGATGACGAAGGCTTCGTCGACTACAGCTACATCAACCACCTGGTGCTCAACGGCGGCGTGATCGCGTGCAGTTTCGATGACCCCGTGGACGCCAAAGCCATTCAAATTCTTGCCGACGCCTACCCGGGCCGCCGGGTGGTCTGCGTCGACGCCCGCGAACTTTTCGCCCGCGGCGGCGGCATCCACTGCATCACGCAACAGCAACCCCTGCTCCCCTAGAAAGGCTCTCCCATGAGTCAAAACCGTACACTCACAGCGCCCTCGGCCGGGCAGGGGACGACGACGTCCCCTGCCGGCAAGGGCCTGGCCGCCGGGCAACTCGGCCTGTTGGCCGTCGTCGTCATCGGCATTTCAACCATCGCGCCGGCCTATGTGCTCACCAGCACGCTGGGCCCCACGGTCCAGGCCATCGGCACCCATCTGCCGGCCATTTTCATTGTCGGTTTCATCCCCATGTTCATGGTGGCGCTCGGCTACAAGGAACTCAACGCCGACTCCCCCGACAGCGGCACCACGTTTACCTGGGTGACGAAGGCGTTCGGCCCATTTGTTGGCTGGATGGGCGGCTGGGGGCTGCTGGCCGCAAACATCATCGTGCTCTCCAACCTGGCCGGCGTGGCCGTGGACTTCTTCTACCTGTTC
>JBAUMA010000360.1:0-1932 GCA_049578485.1 Specibacter sp. | reverse complement strand
CCCAAGTCTAGTTTCAGGCACCGACAAACGCTTCGCTGGCTAATCGGGCTCCGCCAATGGGTAAACTTGGGAACGATCCGTTGCACCGCCACCGGCAGCTAAGGAAATCGTGATGATCAGCTCCCCCACCCGGACCTTGCGCACCGGCGCGCCCCTGCGACGGCAGTTGCTGGCACCTGCGGCAATCGCCGCCGTCGTCCTGTTGTCCGGCTGCTCCGGCGCCGGCGCCCCAACGGCCGCCACCACGACTGCCGCCTCCATGAGCCCTTCGGCCGCCGCGACGCAGACGGCCACGGCAGGCAGCTCCGCCACACCCACGGCCGAGGCCGCCGTGAAGGAGCTGGTGGCGGGTTTCCCCACCAAGCTGATCCCCCTCATGACCGGTGCCGACGTCCAGGCATCGAGCCTGCAGCGGTCCACTCCACTGTCGGTGGCTGCCTTGACGGCCACCGTCACCGCCAAGTCCGCCGATGTGCTGGCCTACTACACCAAGGTCTTCACCGCCCAAGGCTTCACGGCCCAGCCGGGCAACTCCGTTGAAGGCGTGCCACTGAAGACCTTCGTGCGCGGAGCCGGCCAGGAAATCGTCACGGTCTCCGTGGTGCAGACAGGGTCAACCGCCACCGTCACCATCGGGGCCAACGTTTTGCCGGCGTCGCTGAAATAGCGCAACGCCCGGCCGAGTCCCGGGGACCACGACAGCCACCACCACAGCAAGGACCTCACCAGCATGACCGCTTTTGCCGCCGCCACAGCCGAGCCAACCGCCACCGAGCAGGCCGCGTTCGTCGCCGCGGTGGCCGAGAAGTTGAACGACTTCCTAACCGAAAAACATGCCCTGTTGGCGCAGATCTCCACCGACACGCTGGTGCTGGTTGACTCCATCAAGGCCCTGGTCACCGGCGGAAAGCGCATGCGCGCCCTCCTCTGCTACTGGGGCTGGCGCGGCGCCGGCGGTCCTGCCGGGGCCGCCGAGATCGTCATGGCAGGGGCTGCCCTGGAACTCTTCCAAGCCGCCGCCCTCATCCACGACGACATCATCGACAGGTCCGACACCCGCCGCGGCGGACCCAGCGTCCACCGGCAGTTCGGCACCCTGCACGCAAAGCACGCCTGGTCCCTGGACGAGGAACGCTTTGGCCATGCGGCGGCCATCCTCACGGGGGACCTTTGCTTGTCCTTCAGCGAGGAAATGTTTGCCGCGATCGGTCCGGCCGCCAACAGCCGTGCCCGTGCGGTGTTCAATGTGATGCGCACCGAGGTCATGGCCGGGCAGTACCTTGACATCCTCGAGGAAGTCTCGGGCCCTTCCAAACCGCACAGTACGGCCGTTGCCCGCGCCTCGGCGATTATCCGCTACAAGAGCGCCAAATATTCCTCCGAGCACCCGCTGGTGTTGGGCGGGGCGTTGGCGGGTGGAACGGCTGAACTGCTGGCCGGCTACAGTGACTTTGCCCTGCCGCTGGGTGAGGCGTTTCAATTGCGCGACGACGTCTTGGGCGTCTTTGGCGACCCGGCCCAGACCGGAAAGCCGGCGGGCGACGACCTCCGGGAAGGCAAACGGACGGTGCTCGTGGGCCTGACCATTGACGCCGCAGAGGAGGCGGACCGGAAATTTGTGGACCGGAAACTGGGCCGCCAGGATCTCACCGACGAGCAAATCGCCAAGTTGTGCGCCATCATGGTTGACTCCGGTGCCCTGGCCCGCACCGAAGCCATGATCGATGACCTGAGCGGGACGGCCTTTGCCGCACTCGCCCGGCTGCCCATTGCCGACGGCGTCGCCGCGGCCCTGTCCGCCCTCGGTCGGGGCGCCGTTTCCAGGACGTCCTAGCCCCAAAACACGACTGGCCCGCAATAGTGGCTGGGAATGCGCCGAAACGGCGAATTCCCAACCCTTATTGCGGGCCAGTTTTTGCTTGTGGTGCTACC
>JBAUMA010000359.1:0-7820 GCA_049578485.1 Specibacter sp. | reverse complement strand
CTTTCATCCAGGTCGCCGCGCTGAGGATGAAGGCCGCCAGGAACGGCTGGGCCACACCGAGCGAGAGCGCAATCAGCACCACCGGCGCTGTGAAGCCGTCCACGCGGGCAAATCCGAGCCAGCCCAGCAGGGCGGTGAAGCTCAGCCACCAAAGGGCGGCGGGGATGGCTGCACGGTTGCGGCCCCAGCTGGTGAGTTTCGCCACAGCCAGGGCGTTGAGGATGCTGATCATCAAGACCCAGATGAACAGGAAGGCCGCGTTGCCGAACAGGTGGGCCACGGCCATGGGGACCAGTGCCAGGATGGGGTAAACCCAGGGGCTGGGGCCGGAGATGCGCGTCTCGTCAAAACCGACGTCGGCCCAGATCCGGTAGATAAACGTGTCGCTGAAGGCTTCCCCCCGTAGCGACAGGATCGCCGCAAAGACCAGGAAGAACAGGTGGATGGCGCCAAAGACACTCCACAGGCCAAGCCGTGAGGTCAACCATGCTTGGGCGGGTGCCGGCAGAACCTTGTCCCGGAAGCGGGCAAGGGCGGCAAAGAATGTGTCCGTGGAGATGGCTGGATCCTTCTCAAGCGTGGTTGGCGAGGCAGGCAATGGCGGCGGAGTGGGGGACCGGCCTGCCAATGGCCACGATTCCCGGGCAACTGTTCGGCGGAAATGGGTAGAATGCCAAGAACAGTGTCCTTGAGCTTTCTACATATTAGCGCAGCCGGAAATTCTTCCACGGGTTCCGTGGCCCAGCGCACGCGGGAATAGGCGTTTGAGGCGGGCTGCTGCGCGGAGCGCAGACGCCGGAGACAGTACAGGAGAAAGTGTTTGACCAGCCCGAGAATTGCTGAACACGAGATGAGGAGTCCGGTGTCGGCAAAGAATCCCGTACGCCGGGGCACCGCGCAGTCGGCGGTGTGGCAGGGTTTTGCCGGCTCCGTCATGCTCCTGTTGGGGTCCTTTGGCGTTGGCTGGCTGGCCAGCAGCTCGTCCCTGATCAGGACTCAGCTGTTCATCGTTGCCCGCACCACCCCGACGGCGGTCATCATCGCCACCGTGTTGTTGTGCCTTGGCGCGCTGCTGATGGTGCGGGCCTGGCTGAGGCTGTACCAGCACCTGGGCGGCTGGGAAGACGGTTCCAAGGCTGTGCTGTGGAAGGCGCTGATCCTGTGGACTGCACCCATGCTGCTGGCGCTGCCCCTGTTTAGCCGGGATTCGTACGCCTATATTGGCCAGGGCCGCCTGATGCAGCAAGGCCTGGATCCCTACACGAACGGCATCTCCGCGCTGAGCAACTACTTCCTGCTTGGCCCCGACGGTTTGTGGACGGAAGCACCCACACCCTACGGACCCATTTGGCTGTGGATCGAGCAGGGGGCGGTGGCCATGGCCCAAGGCAGCCCCGAACTGGCGTTGATCCCGTTCAGGCTGGCAAGCCTGCTGGGCGTGGTGTTGCTGGCCATCTACATCCCGCGAATTGCCGCACTCCATGGCTTCAACCCGCATCGAGCCTTGTGGCTGGTGGTTTTGAACCCTGCACTGCTCATCAATTTCATTGGCAGCGTCCACAATGACTCCTTGATGCTGGGCCTGGTGGTGGCCGGCATCTACTATGCATGTGTCAAGCACCCGGTGCTGGGGATCCTCCTGGTCACGGCATCGGTTGCCATCAAGCCCATCACCTTGATCGCCCTGCCGTTCATTGGACTGTTGTGGGCCGGCTCGCAAGCCGGGTGGGTTCGCAAATTTGCTTTGTGGGCTGCAACCCTGGGCATCTCCATGGGCATCATGGCGGCGATGGGCCTGGTCAACGGGCTCGGGTTTGGCTGGCTGGCAGCCCTCCGGACTCCCGGCACCGTCTGGATTTGGTATGCCCCCGTCGGTTTGGTTTCCAATACCGTCGGATTCGTCGTCACGCTTCTTGGCGGGGCCGGGGCGGCCGTGACCAGCATCATCCAGACCATCGGGCAAGGCGCCTCGATCCTGATAGTTGCGGTGTTGGCGTTCTGGCCCGTGCGACCCGCCCGCTTTATTGGGGCCGCTGCCGGTGCGGACCTGGAACCCCGGTACGGCCAGGCCGTGCTCCGGCGCATGGCGTGGGCCTTTGCCGCCGTGGTGTTGCTGGCTCCCATGATCCAGCCCTGGTATATGACCTGGCTGCTGGCCTTCTTCGTCATGACCGGCCTGAAGGACAACTGGCAATTGCGCACGGTGTCCTACCTGACGGTGTTCTTCGTCCTGATTGCGCTGACCGACCAGCTGAGCGTGTTCCAGTGGATTCCCGTCGGCGTCATCCGGGCGGTAGCCATTGGGGTCGGATCGCTGGCGGCACTGTGGATCATGTTTAAGGACGGAAAAACCAAGGAGATGTTCCTGCCGCGCAGGGCCGTTGAGCTCACGGCGAAGCCGGCACCTGCAGCAGGGACCGGGTCTACGCGCCCAGGTGCTTGAGCGCCTCGCGCCGTGACAACGGGCTGAGCTTTTCCTTGTGGCGGACCACGTAGTTCAGCACCCACGCGGGGTCTGTCCGGGCGTGTTGGCGCAACGCCCAGCCGATCCCTTTGCGAATGAAGAATTCCTTGTCGGCCAAATTCGGCTCGATGATCTCTTCGAGCAGGGCTGTGTCGGTGGCCGACTTCGCCGGCAGCTGGGCGATGATCGCGGCCCTGCGGAACCAATGATTCCCGTGCGTGCTCCACTCACGCAGCAACGGAGCCATCGTGTCGGGGTGCGCCAGCAGCAGCTCACACAGGCGGGGGGCCACGGAATCCACGTAGTCCCACCACTGCCCGGTCCCGATCACGGCAGCATAAAAGGGCAGCAGCCCCAGCTCTCCCCGGGCCAGGCGTGAATCGGTGAGCATGATGGCCGCGTAGCGTTCCTCGCGGTAGCCGGCTGCATCCCACAGTTCCGCCACGGTGGAGTGCAGCTGGTCCACGGAGGCAAATGCGTGCTCCTTGGCCAGGGCCCGGACAATCTTCCGCACCACGGGAGACGGCACGCCCAGATAGGGCATGGACGACTTCATGTACGCGGCCATCCCGGCCGCCTTCTCCGGCAACGCCACCGTTTCCAGGGCCGGGCGCAGGGCGGTGAGGAAGGCTGTGTTCGGGGCAACGGCGTCGGGCGTCATGACACCAGCGTAACCGCCGCCGGGACGCCCTTAGTAGGCTTGGGGAGACCACGCAGGACGAAGGGAATCCCATGGGCATGATCAAGACAGGCGCGGAAATCGTAGCGATGCGCGAGGCTGGCAAGCTGGTGGCGCAGGCTCTGGCCGCGGTCAGGGAGCATGCCGCGGTGGGTGTGTCCCTCAAGGAGCTCGACGACGTTGCCGCGGCCGTGTTTTCCGCGGCCGGCGCGGTTCCTGCGTTCCTGGACTACCACCCCCGCTGGGCGCCCACCGGCTTCCCGGGCGTCATTTGCGCCAGCGTCAACGACGCCATCGTCCATGGCATCCCCAACGGATACAGGCTGTCCGACGGCGACCTCGTCAGCATCGATGCCGGTGCCTTCCTTGACGGCTGGTGTGGGGATTCGGCCATCAGTTTCACCGTGGGAGCGGGCCGGCCCGAGGACCTGGCGCTCATCGCGGCCACTGAGGCGGCCCTGGCCAGGGGGATTGAGGCAGCCCGGGTCGGCAACACCATGGGGGACATTGGCCACGCCGTCGAAATTCAGGCCCGCCGGGCAGGCTACGGGCTCCTGGCAGACCACGGCGGACACGGCATCGGCCGGGCCATGCATGAGGATCCGCACGTCCCCAACGAGGGCCTTCCGGGTCGCGGCATCAAGATCACCGAGGGCCTGGTCATCGCCATTGAGCCGATGCTGATCGCCGGCGGCAGCGATGAATACAAGCACGACGACGACGGCTGGACCCTGCGCACCCTGAACGGCGAGCGGGCGGCACACAGCGAGCACACGATTGCCGTGACGGCCGAGGGGCCGGTCATCCTGACCCGCCCCTAGCGAGCCGCCGGCATGGCGCCTATTTGCGGGTGTACCGGGCGATGATCACGCCTTTGGTGGTGGTGACAGAGTCCGTGAGCTCAAACTCCGTCAGCAGTGCGGGGCCTTCAAACAGGCGCGTGCCGCTGCCCAATGTCAACGGGTGGATCAGCAGCTGGTAGTTGTCGATCAAGCCCGCGCCGTGGAGGGCCTGGACCAGGGAGGCGCTGCCGATGATCGAGAGATCGTTGCCCGGGGTGGCTTTGAGCTCGGCCACCGTCTTGGCGGCCTCCCCGCGCAACAGGATCGAGTTCTGCCATGCCCCTGCGTCCCTGAGAGTTCTGGAAACGACGTACTTCGTGGCGGCGTTCATGTGCGTGGTGAAGGGGTTGCCGTCACTTGCGTCCGCCCACACGCCGATGAAGTCCCGCCAGGTTCGGTGGCCGAAAAGCATGTCGCCGGGCTTGGCCATGCCTTTACCCATCTCCCGGCCCATGACCGCATCGTTGAAGTGCGCGCCCCAGCCGCCGCGGGTGAATCCGCCGCGGGTGTCCTCGTCCGGGCGGCCGGGGCCTTGGACAACCCCATCGAGGGTCACTAACATCGTCGCCGTGATCGATCGCATGGCCGGCTCCTTTCATCTGCGGACCACTCTTTTGCGGCCCGGCTCACCTTGTTGACGAATGGGCTGGCGCGAAATCGACAATTTTCATGAAACCAATTTCCTGCCTAGGCCCGCACTGGATTGGTGCGCTCAACCTGGGCCGTCACATGCGACGGGCGCGCCAGGTCATCCAGATGCAGTCTCCACGCCCCGGATCCCGGTCAACCCTGCCGCTGTCTACAAATCCGATCTTCTCCGAATCGCGAAACGAGGCGAGGTTCCACTCCCGGACGGTTGCCCAAAGCCGTGTTCGCCCCGTGTCTTGGGCAGCCGAGAGGATCGCGCGGGATGCCTCCGTCGCGTACCCATTCCCGTGTTCCCGTTGGAATAGTTCATACGGGATCTCCGGCTCGTCCAAGGTTGCGTTGCCGATGATCAAGCCGCCGTAGCCGACGAACCTGCCGTGAAGCTTTGATTCGATGGCGAGCAGGGCCAGTCCGGTCTGCTCGGATTCCGCAAGGTCTTGCGCGATTTTCTTGCGAAAGCTCGGCGCGGCGTCTAGCTCCTGTTGCCGGTCAGCGCCAGGGCTCCACCCAGGCCGATCATCACCACTCCGCCACCGGCACCCATGTGGGAGAGTCGTTTCGGGTTGCGGGCGAACCATGCTCGCGCCGTGCCGGCAGTCAGTGCCCACATGCTGTCGCTTGCAAGGGCGATCCCGAAGAAGATCATCCCAAGGGTTGCCATCTGAAGGGGGATGGCGCCATGGTCGTAATTGACGAACTGCGGGAGCACGGCGACGAAGAATACGATCGTTTTGGGGTTGGACACCCCCACAAAGAATCCCTCCCGGATCAGGCGGAACGACGACGGGCGTGCACGCTGGGTTGTGCCCGAAGCAATGTGGTCGTTGCGGTGGTGGATCGCCTGGACGCCGAGGTAGACCAGGTAGCCGGCTCCGACGAACTTGATGGCGATAAAGACCACGATAGATTCGGCGACGATGGCACCGACTCCGAGCGACACGAGGGCTATGGCCGGGAGCATGCCGAGGGCGTTCCCCAGCACACTGAGAAAGCCACCCTTGCGGCCCAGGGACAGCGAGCGGCCGATGACGAAGAGCACGCTCGGCCCGGGAATGACGATTAGCGCGAAGGCGGCGAGGGCGAAGGCCCAGCCGTTGGCCGCAGGTAGCATGTCGACTCCAATTCATTGCGCGTTGATGTGTTGAATCTATCGGAAGGCCAATCCCCATGGGGCCGGCGGGCCATATTGTTTGGAAGGATTGTCAGGGGTTGTCGGTGCCAAGCGGTGCCAATTCAGGTCCAGCCGGCCTGGATCCTCTGCTCGCGCACACATGGCCGAAAACATAAACGACGAGGGCCAAAAGGGGGAGAAGTGCCACGGCAGTCCCTAAGAGGTCCGTGTGCACCACGGTCACATGCGGCAGAACTTGGGTGTACGTGCACGAGTATCGGATGGGCAGTTCTTGTATCTCCGCAATCGGCACGTTGCTCTCAGAGTTTGGCGGCAGCGTCGACGGCGAATTGTCTTGGCAGTACGCCCAAAGGAGGTCCGCCCTGTAACCGCCTGTGTACACAACGACGGCAAGATGATGGGCAACGAGCCGGAACCAAACGGGAATCAACGCCAATAGTGCGCCGGCGAGTAACAGAAATTGCGTCGGGGCGTACCCCGTGGCAATCCGGCGGCTGGTATCGGGGGCCAATGGCTTACTCCAATCTGCCGCGTGGCCGGAATCCAAAGTCTCCGGCCGAGTATATACGCCGCCATTTGCAGTGACGAGGAGCCATAAATTGCCGGAACGGTGACGGGCGGCGACACGTTCGGCACTGGGCGCCAATGCCTCGTGTGTAGTGTGATGGGGTTGAATGTCAGAAAGATTCGTGCAGCCAAGTCCCACCTAAATGAATGTTCTTTGGAGGACGATGGACACCCGAAGCCACTTCCGTGATCCCCTGATAATTGCGGCAACGATCGAGACGGCAGCCGCGGGCCTATGGGACGTTGAAGAACGCGCTCTTGCTGCCGTCCCCCCGAGTGGGGCGAGCCTTGAGGGATCCGGCCCCCGACACGGCCTGCTGGATTTGGGATGTGGATCAGCCCGGATTGCCGCTAATAATGGAGCGGCCTTCGAAACTATTGTGCTCGTCGACTTTTCCCCCGAGCTGCTTGAACTTGCATCGGAAGCTGTGAAGAGTCGAAACCCGAGCGCCGACGTCGAAACTCTTTGCGTGGATGCCACCGGGGTGCTTACCTTGGGCCCAAACGACGACGCCGGGTCAGAGGCCTTCTGGAGGCGGGCGAGGGATTGCTCCCTCGTGACAGCGGGAAACTACCTTTGCTACATCAAGGGACGAGGAAACCGGATTCGAGCGCTACAGAATCTGGCGGACACGCTTCGAAACGACGCGATACTGCTCATTTCAAATCACGTGGTGCCGTCTCTTGACCTGGCGTTTGAAGCGCTCGACGTGGATGCCGGCAAATTACTGCGAGCAGCCGAGGATCCCTCTTTTGCGGACGCTTTGCTCGATACCGATTCAGGCGACGGTTCGTTCGTGCATTGGTTCACCAAAGAATTGCTCGCCTCCGAGATTAACGCGGCGGGCCTTGGAATCCTTCATTCGGAACACTCCGGCGACGGACTGAGGGTCGCATTCCTCTGTGCCCCGCCGGCGCCCAAGCCGCCCTCCACGGGCAGGCGCACGCGTTAGGATGTGGATCCTATGGAGCCGAACGCGCATGTGCCCACGGATGACCTCGTTGCTGCCTTGCGGGCTGCGGGCTGCGTCTATGCCGAGGACGAGGCCGCCATCTTGCTTGAGGCGGCGGCCACGACCGCCGAACTGCGCGCCATGACCGCCCGCCGCGTGACCGGTCAACCGCTGGAACACATTGTTGGATGGGCGCGATTCCACGGGATGCGTATCACCGTGGCGCCGGATGTCTTCGTGCCCAGGTTGCGCACCGAGTTCCTTGTCCGGCAAGCCCTGGTGGTGCTGACAGACGCCGGGGCGAGCGGCGTCGTGCTTGATCTGTGTTGCGGCAGCGGCGCCGTGGGTGCCGCCCTCGCCGTCGAGGTGTCGGGCCTGGACATTCACGCGGCGGACATCGACCCCGCAGCGGTGGCCTGTGCCCGGCGCAACCTGGGGCCGTTCGGCGGCCAGGCCCATTGCGGCGACTTGTTCGACGCCCTCCCGGAGCGGCTCAAGGGGAGGTTGTCGATGATCACGGCCAACGCCCCATACG
>JBAUMA010000358.1:0-5397 GCA_049578485.1 Specibacter sp. | reverse complement strand
AGCCCATTGAGCAGCCGCAACAGGGTCGATTTGCCCGAGCCGTTCGCCCCGATCACGGCGATGCGCCGCTCGGCAAGTTCAACGGTGAGGGGCCGCAAAATGGTTTTCGGTGCACCATCACGGGCGTCCAGCGGGGGAATGGCCACCCCGGCCGAGGCCAGGACTATTGAATTTATTGCAGGGGAGTTCACCGGCGGCGGCGCACCAGCAGGTCGGGAAATGCCCGGTGGAGGCTCAGGGCGATGGCCACGGCAATGATGTTCTTGACGATGTCGCCCGGCAGGTAGATGGCGTCGGCGGCGATGGCGGTCGGCAGGCTCATGCCCTTCAGGACGAAGCCGATGATTCCGCTGGCGTGGATGACCACCATGCCGGCCAGTGCCGCACCGAACAAGGCGGCGGCCTTGAAACGGCTGTGCACCGCCCACGTTGCCAACAGGCCAACCACGGCCGCCCCGAAGATGAAGCCGATGATGTAGCCGGCGGACGGGCTCGCCAGCACTGCAGGCCCAGCGCGGAAGCCGCTGAAGATGGGCAGGCCCACCAGGCCCAGCAGGATGTACAGCCCCACGGCAGCCGTGCCGCGGCCAAAGCCGAGCACCAGCCCGCACAGGCTCACCACGAGGGTCTGTAGCGTGATGGCCACCCCGAGCGGGCCTACGTTGATGCCGGGGACGGCGATGGAGGCGGCCAAAAGGGCGGCGAAGACGGCAATCAGCGAGAGGTCGACGGCGCTCCAACGGTTGCGCGTCCGGCGGGAATTCGAAGATCCGCGCTGCACGGACGCACCTTGTGCGGTCGCGGACAGCCCCTGTGGCGTCTCGGGGGAGGTGGCCAGGTGCTGCTCGCGGGCCCGTGATGTTCGATTCATTCTCGCTACTTTCGTAAGTCGGGGGTTTTGTTGTGCCGGAACCTCGTTAGACTGGACAGGTTGTTCAACGTCAGTCGCGGCAAATCTGCCGAGGTGATCGTTTCGCGGCACATACCCACTTACGTGAAAGGTTACTACGTTGATTACGGTCCAAGACCTTGAGTTACGCGCCGGGGCGCGACTGCTCATGGACGAAGTGTCATTTCGGATCGACAAGGGTGACAAGATCGGCCTGGTGGGACGTAACGGTGCCGGCAAGACGACGCTGACCCGCGTCCTGGCGGGGGAGGGCCTGCCCGCCGGTGGCAAGGTCACCCGCAGCGGCGAGATCGGCTACCTGCCGCAGGATCCCCGCACGCCCGACATGGAACAGCTGGCGAAGGACAGGATCCTGGCCGCCCGTGACCTGGACAAGGTCATCACCAAGCTCCGCGCCGCCGAGCACGACATGGCCAGCGAGGACGACAACGTCCGGGACAAGGCCATGCGCCGCTATGACCGGCTCGAGCAGGAATTCCGGGCCGGTGGCGGCTATGCCGCCGAGGCCGAGGCCGCCGCCATCTCCTCCAACCTGGCCCTGCCGGAGCGGATTTTGAACCAGCCGCTCAAGACGCTCTCCGGTGGCCAGCGCCGCCGTGTGGAACTGGCCCGGATTCTCTTCTCCGGCGCCCAGACCATGCTTCTGGATGAGCCCACGAACCACCTTGACGCGGATTCCATCGCCTGGTTGCGTGAATTCCTCAAGAACCACCAGGGCGGGCTGATCGTGATCAGCCACGACACCGAGCTGCTCGAAGCCACGGTGAACAAGGTGTTCCACCTGGACGCCAACCGCGCCACGATCGACCAGTACAACCTGGGCTGGAAGAAGTACCTGGCCCAGCGCGAGACCGATGAACGGGCCCGACGCCGGGAACGCGCCAACGCGGAAAAGAAGGCCGGCGTCCTGATGGACCAGGCCAACAAGATGCGTGCCAAGGCCACCAAGGCCGTTGCCGCCCAGAACATGGCCAAGCGCGCCGAACGCCTGTTGGCCGGCCTCGAGGACGTCCGCGCCCAGGACAAGGTTGCGGCCCTGCGCTTCCCGGATCCCTCTCCCTGTGGCAAGACCCCGCTCATGGCCGAGGGTCTGAGCAAGTCCTACGGTTCGCTGGAGATCTTCACCGACGTCAGCCTCGCGATCGACCGCGGCTCCAAGGTGGTCATCCTGGGCCTCAACGGTGCCGGCAAGACCACCCTGCTGCGCATGCTGGCCGGCGTGGCCAAGCCGGACACCGGCGAGATCATCCACGGCCACGGGCTCAAGGTGGGCTACTACGCCCAGGAGCACGACACCCTGGATGTCACCCGGACCGTGCTGGAAAACATGCGCTCCTCCGCGGGTGACATGAACGACGCCGAGGTCCGCGGGATCCTGGGCTCGTTCCTGTTCTCCGGTGACGACGTCAACAAGCCAGCCGGGGTCCTCTCCGGTGGCGAGAAGACCCGCCTGGCCCTCGCCACGATCGTGGCGTCCTCGGCCAACGTGCTGCTGCTCGATGAGCCCACCAACAACCTTGACCCTGCCAGCCGCGCAGAGATCCTCGGGGCCCTGAAGAACTACAGCGGCGCCGTCGTCCTGGTCAGCCACGATGAAGGTGCCGTGGAGGCCCTGGATCCCGAGCGTGTGGTCCTGCTGCCCGACGGCGCCGAGGACCTCTGGAACCCGGACTACCTGGACCTCATCACCCTGGCATAGGCTCCGCCGCCCGCCGGATCAGGAGCACCAAGTCCAGCAGGGATCTTGGCTCGACCGGTTCGGCGTCGTGGATGTTAACGGCATCCGTCAGCCGGGTGATGGCGTCATTGAGAAAGACATCTGCCGTACCTCTGGCCTTGAGCGAATAGTACTGCGCGGCCCGGGCCAGTGTCTGTGCCAGCCCGGTCTTGCCAACGCCTAGCAGGGCAAGACCGGCAATGGTGAAAGCCTCGACCAGTAGAACCGGATTCCTGACATCCAAGGAGTCCGAGAACGTGGCGGCAATGCGCTCCAGCGCTTCGCCCGGCCTGGCTGTCTGCAGGGACAGCCAGGCCAGATTCGACTGGACCTGGATGAGGGAGAAGGGCGTTGTGTCGTGGCGGGCCAGGGACAGGGCCTGGCCAAGGTGCAGGCCGGCCTCGTCAAAGTCTCCTTGCACAAGTGAGAGGTACCCCAAGCTGTTCAGCCTACAAACCTGAGATTCGCTGTGGTGCTCAAGTTCGTCCTCCAACACCGCGTAGATGGAATCGCGGGCCTCTTGCCACCGTCCCAGGCAAGCAAAGATCGACCCTCGTTCGTGATTGTAGGTAATCCTTCCCAGGGCCGTTGAACGAGGAAACTGTTCGGTCAGGGCAAGCGCCTGCAACAAATCCCCCTCAAGCCGGATGCGTGTCACTTCCGCCAGAATCCACCGTCGGTACCATTCGCTGTCAAGTGAATGTGCGAGTGGTGCAACTTGCATGGACAGGGAGCGAAGGCGTTCCAGATCGACGTCGGGAGCCTCGCCGAGGCCCAGGAGCAGCACGATGATGATCATGCTGCGCTCCAACGGGGTACCCAGCTTGCTGGAAATGGCCCTGTCGCTCCATTCCTTCGCCTCTTCCCGACGGCCGTTGCGGTACCAGCCGAAGAGCAACGGCGGCAAGTAGCCAACGGTGAATTCGGGGGCGAGGGCCCAGGACCAAGACAGCGCCTGCTTGAGGTTCTGCTCCTCCTCGCGCACGAATTGTTCAAAAGCACCCGACGCCGTGTCAAATTGTTCGTGTGCCCGGGCCAGGGCGTTCAAGTAGAAGGACCCATGCACCGCCATCATTTCGGCTGAAGGCCGACGGGCACTTTCGGAACTGAGCCGGATTGGTTCGAGAATTCTGAACCGAACGTCACCGGACTGGTTCAGTCTCTTGACCAAGGAAAGGTCGATCAGGTGTGCCAGGACGATGCGGGCTGTGACCTCAACCCCGGAGGCTTTAATCAGTGTGGTCGCTGCGGCTTCGGAGAAACTACCCCTAAGTACGCAAAGGGCTTCCAGGCCGAGCCGTGCGGCGGTGCCGGCATTCGCCATGCTCCATTGGACGGCGGCGGAAATACTCGAATGACGGTCGACGTGGTCCCGTGCGGAGGCGTCCTCGATGGCGTTGAGTGTGGCAGGGAGCTCGGCAAGGATTTGGCGCGCCGTCTGCCACCGCAGCGCCGAGGACAGCAGCTCGAGTGCCAGCGGGACGCCGTCGACCTTTCTCACTAGGGAGTCAAAGTCCCGGCGAAGCTCGTCCATGTCGGATCCCCTGATTCCGGCCCGATCCGCCAGGAGTCGCATGGCAGGACTTATGGTCCCCTCAACAGCCAGGCCATCAATGTCCAGGACGTACTCTGCGTGCAGGTGCAGAGGCCGCTGGGAGGTGACCAGCACGTCAATTCCCTCGATTGCCACCAATTGCTGCGCCATCTCCGCCGTGCCGTGAATGACGTGCTCGGCATTGTCCAGGACTATGAGGGTGGGCGAGTCCTGCAACCTGCCACCCAGGTCGACAGCCGCGCATTCCAGGACGGATGCGAGGCAATGTGGAACATCACCATCCTTGTCGGCCGTGGTCAGGTCCACAAAAATGGCGGAGCGCTCTTGATCCACTGATATCTGTCGCGCAATTTCGATTGCCAACCGGGTTTTGCCGATTCCGCCAGGTCCCACAAGGGTCACCAGGTGATGCCCGTCATCAAAGAACTTCCTCACCCTATGAATGTCTTCCTCACGCCCGATGAGGGAACTCCCGGGGCGGGGGAGGACCAGGGTGCGAACCGGACGCTGCGGGCGAACTTGAAGCGGCCGGCCGGGACCTCCGGCCATGACGAGCTTGAAGAGATCCTGGGTGGCAGCCGAGGGGGAGATGCCGAGCTCGTCCCGCAGCCTTCGCCTCAAGGAGCCATAGGCGACGACGGCGTCCGCGTGCCGCCCGACAGCGGCCAAGGACTGGATGAGGAGGGCGTGGAGGGGTTCGTTGAGCGGGTCCTTGGCCACTTCCCCCTGAGCACGACAACTGATTCATCCATCCGGTCAAGCCCCTGGAGGGCCCGCACCGTACAAATCGCCACGGCTGCGCGTAGTTCATTGGCGGCCTGGCGTGACGTTTCGGCCGCCGCCGAGGAGAGCTTGGCCAAGGGTGTTCCGGCATAGAGATCCTCCGCGGCCTGCGCGGAGGAGAGCGCGTCCGCATACCTCCCCGTCTGAAGATCTTGCCTGGATGCATCCAAATGGTGCTCTGCCTCGAACCAATCAATGCGAAGGAGATCCGTTCGGAGCCGGTAGCCGACGCGGCTGGCTTCAATAATCCCGGCCCCCAACAGCCGGCGCAGTCTTGTAATGGCGACTTGAATTGAGTTTCGTGAGGAATCGGGCCCAATGTCCCACACGGCCTCCGTGAGATTTTCGGGGGTCAGGACGTGCCCCCGGGCCAGGGCCAGGTGGGCGAGAACCGCGGAAGGAATCATGCCCGGGGGAGCCATCAGGGCGGTG
>JBAUMA010000357.1:0-2497 GCA_049578485.1 Specibacter sp. | reverse complement strand
GTGGTGACCTTGTCCCCCAAGGACGCCGCGAGTTCCTGGAGGGCGACGGCGGCCGTGGTCTGGGGTGGAAGTTTTGTCATGGCGGGTGTCCCTCGGTGGCTTGGGCGGCACGTGGTCCGCTGCGAGTGGTTTGGGTGCCACGTTACCTACGGTGCCGTGGCCTGTGGTCGCCTTTCCCAAAGAACCGTGCGAATCTCAGATCCAAGACACGCGGCCGCATTGTTACGGCCCACGGCTCGGTTGCGAACCAACCGGCTGGGCACTTAGCCGCTGGGCCGGAGCCGGCGGGAGATCTCGGCGGCGCAGCGCTTCACCTCGGGAAGCCACTGCGTCTCAAGGTCCTCAAGCTGCACCGTTCGTTCGGGAACCAGGCCCTCCTCGGCATAGCGGGCGGCGGCCGCCGTCGTCAGCGCAGGCCTGTTGGCAACAGTCAGCGTCACGCTGGCCACGGCATAACCACTGCGGTCCAGCACGGGCACGGCCAGGCTGGAAAAGCCGTCGGTGACCTCGTCCTGCTCCCAGGAAAACCCGCGCTCGCGAATCCGCACCAGCAGTTCGTGCAGGGCCTCAACGGAGTGGACGCCGGTCGCATAGCGGGCGGGGAAGGCTTCCGGTCCCGGGTACAACGCCGCGAGCTGGGCATCGGACATGGTGGCCAGCATGCACCGTCCGCTTGCCGTCAGGTGCGCGGGCAGGCGGACGCCGGCGTCGGTAACCAGCTCATTTTGCCGTTTGGCCCGCTCCTCGATCACGTAGATCACCTCACGGCCGTGCATGACGGCCAGGTGGGCCGTGCGCTTGGTTCGGGCCACCAGCTGGGCCAGGGGGAAGCGGGCAATGCGTTGCAGGGGCGCCTGGCGCGTGTAGCCGGTGCCCAACTCGTGGGCCGTGACGCCCAGGGCGTACTTGCGTTCCTCGGGCAGGTGCACCACGAATCCGTCGTCCACCAGGGCCGCCAGCAGGTGGTAGGTGGTGGAGCGTGGCAGTCCCACGTCACGTGCAACGGCTGCCGCGCCAACGGGGCCGGCCTGGGAGGCGACATAGCGGAGCACCGAGAGCACGTTCTTGGCGGCCGGCACCTGCGGCGGCACGATGGGCGAATTCATGGTCCCATCGTATCCGGTGGCGCGTCTGTGATCACAGACGATTTGAACGCACTTATTCTGTCAGGGTCCACGATTCGATGCTCAGATGGGTGGGTAGGCCACCCCGGTCAGCCAGGCCAGCCACGATCGCGAAGGACAGCCATGTACCCGTCACCCGATGCAGCCGCCCCCTCCCCCATTCCCGGTCTGGGACGACCGGGTTCGCTGGAGGGCCTGCGCGTCCTGGACCTCTCCCGGGTGCTGGCCGGCCCGTTTTGTGCCATGATTCTGGCCGATCTTGGCGCCGAGGTCATCAAGGTCGAAAGCCCCGACGGCGACGACTCCCGCCACTTCGGCCCCTGGTACAACGGCGAGTCCGCCTACTACCGGCTGTTCAACCGCAGCAAGTATGGCGTCACGATGGACCTGAAGGACGGTATCGAACGCGGGCGCCTGCTGGAACTGGTGCGCCGCTCCGACGTGGTGATTGAAAACTTCCGGCCCGGCGTCATGGATCGACTGGGCTTGTCCGTGGCCCGGCTCATGGAGGAAAATCCGCGGCTCGTGATCGTGAGCATTACCGGGTTCGGACAGGACGGGCCATTGCAGAACGCGCCGGCCTACGACCTAATTGCCCAGGCCATGAGCGGGTTGATGTCCATCACCGGCTGGCCCGGCGGGCAGCCCACCCGGGTGGGCATCAGCATTGGCGACGTGATTCCCGGACTGTACGGCGCCATTGCCGCCTTGGCCGCCATCAACGAGCGGCACCACACCGGCCGTGGCCAGCACGTCGACGTGGCCATGCTGGACAGCCTGGTCTCGGTGCTGGAATCCGTGGGCATGCGGGCCCTGCATGGCGAGGAGCCGGTGGCCTGCGGCAACGACCACGCCATGTCCACGCCGTTCAGCACCTATCAGACAGGCGACGGCGCCATTGCTATCGCGATCGCCGGGGACCGGCTGTTCCCTCGCCTGACGGAAGCACTCAACCGCCCAGAATGGCTGGCCAACGAAAAATTCATGGAGCAAACCCGGCGCAATGAATTCCCCGTGGAGTTTCGCGCAGCGTTGGAAGAAGCCCTTCGGCCGTTCACAGCTGACGGGGCCATCGAGCTGCTGTCGGCCCACCAGGTGCCGGTGTCCAAGGTCTATTCGGTGAACCAGGCGTTGAACAGTGAGCATGCCGCCCATCGTGGAGCAGTCGCTACTGAGGCGGACGGTTTCCGAACCCTCGCTTCGCCACTTCGCCTCACCGGTTCCGTCCCGCCCTCCCCCGCCCCAACTTTGGGCCAGCACAATGCCCTGATTGACCAGTGGGCGGCCGGGCCGGTGCGTACGGGACACTAGGGCGGCGCCGTTAGAATGGGCCAATGCCCGCCCTCAGATTGCCCCGCAAAAAGCCTGTCATC
>JBAUMA010000356.1:0-1692 GCA_049578485.1 Specibacter sp. | reverse complement strand
GCATCAAACCAGGGACGGTTCACGGCGGTGGCTTCACCAAAACGGGTACCGGTCACGACCAGGAATTGCACGAACACTTTGTAGCGCTCCGGTATCTTCTCCAGAAGCAATGCAAACTCTGCCGGGGTGAGGAACTGGGCGTCATCCCCGGCCTTCTCCCCCGCCGGCAGGCGCATGCCGCGGCACGGGTTGTCTGGCCGGTACCCGGCCCGGGCGGCGAAGTCCATCGCCGAAAAGATTAGGCCGTGGACATTGTGGATCGTCTTGGCGCTACTGCCCTTGGCCTGCATGGCCCGCACCCACTGCGTCAGGTGCCGGACATCAAGTGCGCCGACTTCAATGGTCCCGATCAGGGGCGCGATGTGGAGTTCCAGCATGGACTGGTACGTCCGCACCGTCCCGGATGAAGGACGCACTAGATGATCCAGACGTTCTTGAACACCATCGGATACGGTCCGGGGTTGTTGTCGCTGCTCTTCGATGCCGTCGTGGGCGATCGTGAAGGACTGGCCATTGGCATCCAATAACCGCTTGAGCACGCTCGCTTCGACCTCAGTGCCGAAGGAAAGCCCTTGCTCGACCCGGGACACCGGGTCCCGCCACCGCACAGTGAAAGACGGAGAACCGTCCTTTTTCATCCGCCGCCTGATGCTGGCCATGGCACAATTTTACGCTTCGTGTCCACACCCTGACGGGTTTTGTCAACAGGTCAGGGGCAAATATGCCCCTGACCTGCGGTAATACAGTGCCCAAGGTGGGATTCGAACCCACACACCTTTCGATACTGCATTTTGAGTGCAGCGCGTCTGCCGTTCCGCCACTTGGGCCTTAGCAATGCGTTCAAATGAACACCGTTACAAAGATCACGCCCTTGTTCATGAATCGCTTCCGATCAAGTGCGCGAAACTACTCTACATGCAGATAGGCTGTTTTGTAGAACCAGCGCCGCTCAGGCGACAAATTGTCGGATTTTGTGTCCGCGATCACTGCAAGAGAAGCTTCCAAGGAGCCTACGTGTCCGAACAATCGGAATCCACCCCCACCACTCCCGCACGCCGTGTCATCGTTGCGGAGGATGAGACCCTGATCCGCTTGGACATCATCGAGATCCTGCGTGATGAAGGCTACGACGTCGTTGGCGAAGCCGACAACGGTGAAAAGGCCGTCGCACTGGCCAAGGAGCTCAAGCCCGACCTGGTCCTCATGGACGTCAAGATGCCCGTCATGGACGGCATCACGGCCGCAGAGCAGATCGTCAAGGCACGTATCGCCCCCGTCGTGCTACTGACCGCGTTCAGCCAGAAGGAACTCGTCGAGCGCGCCCGCGACGCCGGCGCCATGGCCTACGTCGTCAAGCCCTTCACCCCGGCCGACCTCATCCCGGCCCTGGAAATTGCACTCTCCCGCCACGAGGAAATCAAGGCCCTCGAAAACGAGGTCTCCGACCTCCAGGAGCAGTTCGCCACCCGCAAGCTCGTAGAGCGTGCCAAGAGCCTGCTGACCACCAAGATGGGCCTCAGTGAGCCCGAAGCCTTCCGCTGGATCCAGAAGACCTCCATGGACCGCCGGCTGAGCATGCGCGAAGTCGCCGAGACCATCATCAACCAGGTCAACTAGTCACCACGCCCTCCCACTACTCGCAAGCTCGCAGCGGGTCCCTCGGGCGCGTGGGCCCAAATGACGTTTAACGCC
>JBAUMA010000355.1:0-3355 GCA_049578485.1 Specibacter sp. | reverse complement strand
CAAAAACCTCGAGGGCGTCACCCGAGAATCCGTCGGTGAAGCAGTGCACGAACTGCTCACACCGGGAATCAACGGCGGCATCGAAGCGCAGTGGATCATGACGCCGCCCGGGCACGACACCAGCTCGACTCCCTTTAGCCACAGCGGCGAGGAGTTTTGCTACATCATCTCCGGCCGGAAGGACGTCTACCTGGACGGGGTCTGCCACAGCCTTGAAGAGGGCGACTCCATCACGTACTCCTCGGAGATTCCACACTGGTACAAAAACGGCTACGAAGAGGTATGCGTAGCGATCTGGGTTAACGCACCGCACGCCTGGTAAAACGGCCTCCTGGCCGCCCCATGAGTTCTTAACCCTTGCATTTTTGCGCCCAAAAATTGGGTGCAATCCTTCCTTGCCACCTTCGCATCCGCCCCTGCAGCCACCTGCCGTGATGCGTCATACCCTCTGGCGTTCCCTCTGGACGCCACAGTAAGGACAAGAAAATGCTAGACACCGTCGTCGCAGCAAGAAAATCATCGCAAAGACTTACTCCCCAAGTTCGCAAGGGGTTGCTCGGTTTGGGGCTGGGCAACGCACTTGAATGGTACGACTGGATGGTCTTTGGCCTCCTGTCCGCCTTCATCGGACCAAACTTCTTTCCATCCACCGACCCACTCTCCGCAACGCTGAACACGCTGGCCGTGTTCGCCGTCGGATTCGCCTTCCGCCCCTTGGGTGGCATCCTCTTCGGCACCCTCGCCGACAGGATCGGCCGCCGCCGGGTCATGCTGATCTCCATTTCAATGATGGCGGCAACAACGCTCGTCATCGCCCTCACCCCCGGCTACAGCGTGATCGGCCCCTGGGCCGGCATCATCCTGGTGGCCTGCCGCATCGTCCAGGGCATCTCCACGGGAGTTGAGGCGCCCTTGTCCACAGCGCACGCCGTGGAACTGGTCCCCGCCGGCAGAGAAGGCCTGGTCGCCGGAATCATGGGCTTCTACGTCAACATCGGCATCCTGCTGGCCTCGCTGGTCAGCTTCCTGTGCAGCCTCACGATCGGTGGGGCGGCCATGGGCGTATGGGGCTGGCGGGTGCCCTTCATTGTCGGTGCCGTCTTCGGCCTGGTGGTTGTCTACCTGCGTCGGGCGCTGCCCGAGACCATGCACCCGGAAGAAATTGAAAACAGCTCCACCAAGGCCGTCTGGTCCGGGGTTGGCAAGCACTGGCTCAGCGTCCTGGCCATCATCTTCATCGTGGGCGCAGTCCAGGCCTACAACTACGCCTGGAACGTGGGCCTGCCCAGCGCCGCCCGAAGCAACTTCAAGGAAGACCCCACTGCAGTCTTTGCCGTCACGACGGCGCTCGGCGTGGTCCTGGTGATCGGCAGCTGGGTGATTGGCAAGCTTGCGGACGGGAAGGCCATGTCCCGCTGGTTCCTGTGGACCCGTTGGCTCGCCGTGCCCTCCGTATTCCTCATGCTGCTCTACACAAAGCCCGGCATGCTCGGCTTCGCCGCCGTCGTCCTCGGTGGCTCGGTGGTCCTGGTACTGAACATGACCCTCTACAACGTGGTCAGCACCTCGCTGATGCCCAAGAGCTGCCGCGGCACCGGAGTCTCCCTCGGTTACGGAATCGGCGTGGCAATCTTCGGCGGCACCGCATCCTATCTGCTCGTCTGGCTCCAATCCCAGCACCTCGGCTGGATCTTCCCGGTCTACGTCGCCGTGCTGTCCGTGTTGAGCATCATCTTCTACCTCCTCGCCCGCCGGGCCAACGGCATCTTTGTCGGAAAGTAAGGAAAAAACCATGACACACCTCGATCTGCGCATCACCACCGACGATCTGAAAGCCCCCGTCATCAACCGCTCCCAGGTGCTGGTGGTAGGCGGCGGCCCCGCCGGCGTCGCCGCGGCCGTGACCGCCGCCCGCTCCGGGGCCACCGTAACCTTGCTGGAACGCTACTCATCCCTGGGCGGCCTCGCCTCAGGCGGCATGGTGCTGGTGCTCGACGACATGATCAATGGTGCGGACATCACCGTCACCGGCATCGTCTCCGAGTATGTGGAGCGCCTGCAGGCCCTCGGCCTGGCGGTGGTGCCGCCCCTCGAGGACCGCAAGGCCTCCGAGGAACTCTGGAACAAGTGGGGCCGCTTCGGCACCTTCGACTTCCACTCCCACACCACACCCAAGCCCATCTGCTACGCCGCGGCCTTCGACCCCGACGGGTGGAAGCGCGTCTCCAACGACCTGGTCCGCGAGGCCGGCGTCAACCTCCGCCTACACTCGTGGTTCTCCCGCCCCATCGTGGACAACGGCGTCATGAAGGGCGTGGTGTGCGAAACCAAGTCCGGGCCGCAGGCGTTCCTGGCCGACGTCGTCATTGACACGACAGGGGACATCGACGTCGCCTCCCGGGCCGGCGCCAGCCACATCAAGGACAGCTACATCACCACCCTCGTGTTCCGACTCGGGGGAGTGGACACGGACGCGGCCGAGGCCTTTGAACAAGCCAACCCGAAGGAAGCCCGGGGAATCAACCGCAAGATCAAGCGCCTGCTCGGCGGCGCATGGGAGCTGTGGTGGCTCAAGACGCCCATTGACGGCGTGGTCTGGTGCAACGCCCCGCACATGAGCGGCTACGACGGCACCGACCCGGCCGACCTCACCGCGGCCGAGTTTGCCGCCCGGGACCGGATCAGCGAGGCCGTTGACTATGTCAAGGAAAACCTGCCCGGCTTTGCCAACTGCTACATCCTGGACGTGGCCCCGCAAATGGGGGTCCGCCAGACCCGCCTGCTCCAAGGCGAATACATCATGACAAAGGAGGACGTCACCACGCGCCGGCACTTTGCCGACTCCGTGGCGCGCGGCCGCGACTACTACTACCCGTACCGCACGCTGCTGCCCAAGGAAGTGGACCAGCTGCTGGTTGCCGGACGCCACTTCTCCGCCACCCCCGAGGCGCAGAAGATGTCCCGCGAAATCCCGCCTTGCATGGCCATGGGTCAGGCAGTCGGCGTTGCCGCGGCGCTAGCCGTGCAGGACGGCGTGACCGTTCGCGAGGTGTCCGCCCTGGACATTCAGGCAGGCATGCGCCGCCACAACGCGGACCCGGGTGACGTACCCTCCGAAAACGCCACGATCGATGCTGATGCGGCGGTGGCGGTATGAGCACCGTGGCCGAGGAACGCACGCTGGCACCCCTGGAGACCGGGCCGGCGCAGCCGTTGGCCGGCATCAACGTCATCGACTTCACCCAGGTGTTCATGGGCCCCAGCTGCACCCAGCTCCTGGGTGATTACGGCGCGGACATCATCAAGGTGGAACGGCCCGGCGCGGGGGACATCTCCCGCAATTCCTTCCCCGACG
>JBAUMA010000354.1:0-2956 GCA_049578485.1 Specibacter sp. | reverse complement strand
GACAAGCGTCAGATAATGAATACATGTCCCTTCCTTTCTCATCCGCCGGCATCAGCAAGCTCACCCGTCCGGGCGGGGAACCCATCCGCGCCCTTGTGGTGGACGACGAACCGTCGCTGGCTGACCTGATGCGTATGGGCCTCCAACTTGCCGGCTGGGAGATCGCCGTGGCCTACGACGGCCAGTCCGCACTCAAGACCGCCCGCACCTTCCATCCGGACGTCGTCGTGCTGGATGTCATGATGCCGGGCATGGACGGCGTGGAACTGCTGGGCCGCCTGCGCACGATCTACCCCCACATTCCGGCACTTTTCCTCACGGCCAAGGACGCCGTCGCAGACAAGCTCACGGGCCTGCACGCCGGCGGGGACGACTACGTGACCAAACCGTTCAGCATGGAGGAAGTGTTATTGCGCCTGCACAGGATCGTGCAGCGGGCCGGCGTCACCGCCCCCAACTCCGCCGAACTCACGGTCGGAGACCTGGTCCTAAACAGGGACACCCACGAAGTCTCCCGCGCCGGCACCGAGATCACACTCACCAGCACCGAGTTCGAGCTGCTCCAGTTCCTCATGGAAAACCCGCGCCACGTCATGAGCAAGACCCGCATCCTGGACCGCGTCTGGGACTACGACTTTGGCGGACAAAGCAACATCGTGGAGCTGTACATCTCCTACCTGCGCAAGAAGATCGACGCCGACAACGAACCAATGATCCACACAGTCCGCGGCGCCGGGTACGTCATCAAGCCATGCACGTAAAGGACAGCCTCCACGCCACAGGCGCCACATTGCGCGCCGCCGCCGTACATTTGGGCCGGCCGGGCCGCTGGCACCTGCGCACCCGCCTGATGGCCGTCATGCTTGCCCTGCTCACCGTGATCTGCGTTCTGGTGGGCATCATCAGCTACAGCGCCATGAGCATGTCGTTGAACAGCCAGCTCAACTCGCAGCTGTCCCAGGCTTCCTCACGCTCCCACGACTTCAACCTTGGCGCACCGTCCGGAAGCACCTGCACCCGGCCCGACCCCCTCAACGCCCGCGGTACCGGAGCCGGCCAGCTCAACGCCATCATCTGCGGTGGGTACCTGGTCACCGGCGGCATCCTGTCCCCCACCGGCACCCGGCAGCAACTCACCGGCACGGACGCACAACTTCTGGCCGGGCTGCCCACCAACGGAACCATGACGGATGAATCCCTCTCCATCGGCAGCTACCGCCTGCAGGCCATTGCCGTCCCCAACAGCGGCATCCTGGTCACCGGACTGCCACTGGGCGCCGTCGAACGCACCCTTGCCAAACTGGTGCTGACAATCGTCCTGGTTTCCCTGTCCGGCCTGATTCTGCTGGGCCTGGCAGGCTCCGTGATCATCCGTCGCAGCATGAGACCCCTTGAACAACTTTCCAAGGTCGCCACCAGGGTCGCTCAACTGCCGCTCGACGCCGGCGAGGTCGCGTTGAGCGTGCGGGTGCCTGACAGTGCCGCCCGCCCCGGCACCGAGGTGGGCAATGTGGGGCATGCGTTTAACGCCATGCTGGACAACGTCTCCCACGCCCTGCAGGCCCGCCAGCGCAGCGAGACCAAGGTGCGCCGGTTCGTGGCCGACGCCAGCCACGAACTGCGGACCCCTCTGACCGCCATCCGCGGTTACACGGAGCTTTTGCAGATGACAGAATCGCTGAGCCCCGACGGCAAGACGTCCCTGGGCAGGGTCACGGCGCAATCGCTGCGCATGAGCCGGCTCGTGGAGGACCTGCTCATGCTTGCCCGCCTCGACGAAGGCCAGCCGCTGGCCCTCCGCACGGTGGACGTGACGCCCATTGTCATGGACGCCGTCAGCGACGTCCGGGTGGGCGCCTCCGGCCACGTCTGGAAACTTGATGTCCCCGACGCGCCCGTCAATGCCAAGTGCGACGACGGCCAGCTCAAGCAGGTGATGTTGAACCTGCTCTCCAATGCCGCCAAGCACACCCCGGCCGGAACCACCGTGTCAACGGTTGTGTCCCGGGAAAAAGACGGCACGGCCATGATCACCGTGACCGACGACGGCCCCGGCATAGCCCCGGCCTTCCGGGACGTCATCTTTGACAGGTTCTCGCGGGCCGATGCCGCCCGAACCGGCACCCAGGGAAGCACGGGCCTGGGACTGAGCATTGTCCAGGCCATCATGACGGCACACCATGGCAGCGTGCATGTCACCAGCACACCCGGGGAAACCAGCTTCACGCTAAGGCTGCCACCGCTGCCGGAATACGCGGGCACCCCGTCAACCCATGCCGCCGCCGCGTCCACCTCCGCATCAGATTCGACACCCCCGGAGATGTCCACGCCGACGCCGTCGCTAGCGGTTCCTGTGACGCCGGCGGACACGATGAATCAGGGAAATGCCATTTCCTCGATAAGCTAGCACCACTAGCCGATCGAAGGGGGCAGAATGCGTTTCACGAACGCTCCCTTCCGGCTGCTCCGAACCACGCTGGTGGCGGCCACCATCATGGGCCTGGCGGCCGGCGCCCACCTGACGGCCGGCGGAACCCTGCCGGCCCCGGCCATCATGGCAGCCCTGATGTCCTTGCACATCCTGTGTTCCACGCTTGCCACCAAGTTCAAACTGGGGCTTCCCGCCATCACGGGGCTTTTGGCCACCAGCCAGGTGGTGCTCCACCAGGCGTTTGACGCGCTCTCCGGCACAGTCGCCGTCGGAGGTCTGCCGGTAGGCGTGCACGACCACTCCATCACCGCCGAACAGCAAACGTCCGCGGCCCTGCATTCGGCGGCCCTCCTGGCGTCCACGTCCGGCTCCGGCTCGGGCATGGACCTGATGAACCACTCGGCGGCGCTGTCGGGCGCAATGCTGCCCGCCCACATTGCGGCCACACTGGCCACGGCACTGCTGCTGTCCCAAGGGGAAAACGCGTTGTGGGCCCTGTCGAACTGGCTCCGCCCCCTCTACCGC
>JBAUMA010000353.1:0-24104 GCA_049578485.1 Specibacter sp. | reverse complement strand
TCGGCAGCCATAGCCCCCGCCCCCGAAAGGGACAAAGCAGCCAACGCCAACGCCGGGGCAATCAGGAAAGCAGATTTCTTATACATAAGAGACTTCTCCTCATCTAGGTGACACCTCCTCTTCGAGGGCGTCACGCTAGGTTCGGAGCGAAACGGCTGGCGGATTGGAAAACCCCCAACATTCTTTGGATTGTTGGTGGAAGGGCCCCCGGGGCGTGTCGGCCGGAGACAGCGGTCGCCATGTGGTTCCGGGGCTTGGACCCAGTGGCCCATGGACAGGGACGGTCAACATAGAGGTGGAGCAATTCACCCCCTCCCACTGTTCCCCGTGATCGACAAGACCCGTGCGCCTCACCACGGCATGTGAGGGCGCGTTGCCTCGGTCGACCCACGCCACGATTGGCATGGTCGGATCCTTGGCTTGGGCTGCGGCAATTGCCGCGACCGCGATTTCCGTGGCAAAACCCTTGTTCCAATGTTCAAAGGCGACCCGGAAACCCAAATTCCAATGGTCCTCGAGCTTCCTGACTCCACCCATGCCGATCTGCTGTCCGCTGGTGAGTCGGGCCGCCCAGTAGCTGAGGCCGTCCCGTTCCCAGCCGCCAACAACCCGGTCAAGAAAGTCGCGGGTGTTGCCCACTTGCGTGTGCCGCCCAGCGGGGAAATGGGTCCACCCCCGGGGGTCCCGCATCAGGGAATGCATCCATTCCAGGTCACCCGCCGAAAGTGAATCGAGAACAAGCCCGCCGGTTTGAAGTTTCGAAAACATGCCGCCTCCGTCCGGGACCACCACGCCGACCCGGGAGACAGTCCCCCGGGCCCGACGCTGTGGGCGCAATTAGGTTTGCCTACGGCGCCTGCTGATCGCCGATTTCCTGGAGCGCCCACGAATTTCCGTCCGGGTCGGCAAAGTGGGCGAATTTGACGCCGCCCATGTCCATGACCTCCCCGACGTCGGCGCCTCGGCCCAGGAGGTCATCGCGGACGGCGTCGATATCGGTGACGACAAGGTGCAGGCCCTGGATCGTCCCCTCGTCGGGGTGACGGGTACCCATGCCGGTCCCGATCACGATGGAGCACGCCGAGCCTGGCGGCGTGAGTTGCACGATCCTCATGCCATTGCCGGGCTGGACATCGTGGTCCAGGTGGAATCCCACGGTCTCGGTATAGAACAGCTTGCTCCGTTCGACGTCGGCAACAGGAAGGGGGATCAATTCAAGCTTCATATCCACGTTTTCCTACTTTCACTTAGCTGTTGTCGACGAGTCGACGGATTGGGCCAGGCATGCGGCCATCTTGTCGAGGGACTGGTGCATGCCGGCGTACGAGAATACGGACATCAGGCTCCGGGTCCACCCCTTCTCGGTGATCGTGAGCTCCGTCAGCCCGTTCACGTCTTTGAATTCAACGATGGTGTACACATTCTGCGAAAATCCTTCCGGCAACGCCTCGGCCGGCAGCAGCTCGCCGTCCTCGTCCGTCAGGTTTTGGGTGAACTCAAGGCGTTGCATCGGGGCGATCTTGGCGTAGGTGCCGCCGGTGTAGCTGACCAGGCCGCCCTGCTCCGTGGGGGCCTGCATGCTGAAGAGGTAGGAGCCGCCCTCCCGAAGATCAATGCGGGCCGACGGCGAGGTGTAGTCCTCCGGCCCCCACCACTGAGTCACCGCCGCCGGATCGGTCCACAAGGTCCACAGCGTCTCAACGGGTGCGTTGAGGATGCGCGTGATGATTATGTCTCGTGTCGCACTATTGGCCATCGTCCAGTCCTTTGTCGAGTCGTTGAATGAGTGCTTCCATCGCGTCGAGCCGCGTATTCCATTGGCGCGTGCGCAGGTGCAGCCACTGCTCCGTTTCGCCAATGGCCTCGGTGTTGAGTTGGTAGATGCGTTTCTGCGCCTGTTTCGTGACCAACACCAGGCCCGCCTCACGCAGCAACTTCAAGTGCTGCGATATTGCCGAAGCGCTGCTGCTGAAGACGCCGCTGATGTCACTGGCGGACAGCTCACCCCGCCGGGCGAGCATGTCCACTATCGCCAATCGGGTTGGATCGGCCAGTGCAGAAAAGACGGTCACTTGGCTTATGGTCACAGGACCAAGCTACAGGATTTCCTTAATTAAGTACATACTAAAATAAAGAGTGTCTTGACTGCATATACGCATTAGGAGCCGATCCTGCGCACATCGACCGGCGCGAATTCCGCCTCGACAAACCGTGCGGCAATGGCCGTCGCCCGGGCCATGTCATTGCAGTCGATGATGTAGTAGCCGCCGGCAATCTCCTTGCCTTCGGTGAACGGGCCATCGGTGACCAGGGGAACCCCGTCGCGCGTCCTGACTACCCTCGACCCTGTCTGGCCCAATTCATTGGTTTCTATCAGCTCACCCGAGGCCGTGAGCTCGGCTATCATGGTCCCGTGGGCCACGCGGAGCCTGGCCAGGTCTTCCGGGGTCAGCCCGTCCCAGGACGGCTGGTTGATGTGGATCAGCAACATGAATTTCATCGGTTCTCCTAGTGTTTTCCCGTGCATCATGGGTGTGTGGTGGCGGGTCGGCGCACGGGCCCCGCCGTCTCCGCGAGCCGCCGGCCCAGATACCTGCGTTCGGCCTCGGACGGGGCAAGGTCTCGGGCGCGCCGGTAGTCGTGCGCCGCTTCAGTTCGCCGGCCCAGGCGACGCAACAAGTCCGCCCGGGCTGCCGGTAGCAAATAGTAGCCCTCCAGTGCGCCGTCATCGTCCAGCCGGTCGATGAGCTCCAGCCCCGCTTCCGGCCCCCGTGCCATCGCCACGGCAATGGCCCTGTTGAGTTCCACCACGGGCGACGGCGCCACAATGGCCAGCTCGCCATACAACCGTGCTATGCGCGCAAAGTCGGTGTCGCCCACCGCACTCGTGACCGCATGGCAGGAGGCGATCGAGGCCTGCAACTGGTAATTTCCGGTGCGGGCGCCAAGGACAACTCGTCGTTGCTCGGCTATGCCAAGGGTGGCGACACCCTCGGCGATTGCCGACCAGTCCCACAGGCTGCGGTCTTGTTCCTCAAGCGTCACCAGGTCGCCGGATGCATCCATCCTGGCGGCACTTCTGGCATGTTGGAACGTCATGAGCGCGAGCAGGCTGTAGGCCTCGGGTGCCATGGGGGACGTATCCATCAACGCTGCCAGCAGCCGTGCAAGGCGAATAGCCTCTTGTGCCAGCGATTCGCGGATCAGCTGATCACCGCCACTTGCCGAGTACCCCTCATTGAAGAGCAGGTACAACACGGCCAACACTCCCCCGGTGCGCTCGGCCAGCAATTCCGGCGGCGGTACTCGATACGGAATGCCTGCGTTGCGAATCTTCGCCCGCGCCCGCACCAGTCGTTTGGCCATGGTTGCTTCCGAAACCAGGAAAGCCCGGGCGATCTGCGCCGTCGTCATCCCTGCAACAGTGCGCAAGGTGAGTGCTACGCGTGCTTCCACGGCCAGGGCCGGGTGGCAGCAGGTGAAAATCAGCCGCAGGCTGTCATCGGGAAACCAGCTTGCGGGGTTGTCGCCAGGCTCGGCGGGCTCCTCATGTTCGGCGTCCATCGCCGCTTGACGCAAGGCATTCTCTTCCGTCTTCAGGCGGCGCAGACGGTCGATCGCCCGATTCTTGGCGACAGTGGTCAACCAGGCGCCCGGTTTGTTCGGGATGCCCTTGCCGGGCCAATCCGCAAGTGCCTTGGCGAACGCATCCTGCAGGCAGTCCTCCGCGAACTCCCAGTCGCCCGTCATCTTGACCAGGGTGGCGAAAATCCGTGCTGACTCCACCGAGGAGGCCTCCGCGACAGCGGACTGGACAGCCTCCTTGGACGGGTCCCACGGGACACTGGACATCAGCCTTGCGTCCTAAAGATCAAGTGGCCAAAATGGCCTGATCTCGACTCTTCCAAACCGGGCCATGGGATGTTTCGACGCCACCTCGATAGCTTCGTCGAGGTCGTCGCAAGAGATGACGTCGTACCCGGCGATCCATTCCTTCGTCTCCGCAAAGGGGCCATCCGAGACGATCAACTCCCCGTTGCGTACCTTGACAGTGGTGGCGTCCTCGACGGGACGAAGGCGATCACCGTGCACGCTGACGCCCCGTCCCTCCATCTCCGCCACCCACTCCTCGATATTGTCGTCGGCGGCCACATACTTCGGTGCTTCCGGATCGGTGCAAATAAACAGCATGTATTTCATGGGAAAGACTCCTTCGTTTGGTGTTTACATACATACGACGGACGGAACGGCGCCCAAAGGACAGCCCGGGAGAAGAAGTTTCGCACCTCTTTTCTCCTAAGCAAGTATGCAAGCAGATCACGCCGCATTGCCTCATGGTTCGCGGACATTCCGATTTTTTTGGTGACCGGGCGCCGTCATGCCGGCGCAAAACGACGGCATCAAGGCGGATCCGGCCGGAACCGTAGGCGCACAAAGGCCATTGGTCCTGTCTGGATTGGACTTCGGCATCAACTTACAGGCAGGGAATCAGGGTCCTTTGGCCGTGGGGCGCGGGCAGGAAAGCTCCTAGAGTTAAGTCCACAGCAGACGTGTCCGGGTGTCAGGGAAGGGTTGTCGATCATGTGGGGCCAAAATGAAAATACCAGTCAGCCGGCATCCAGTGCGATGATCCAGAGCGAGACGAAGCAACCCATCTGGTGCGAGAAGTGCGGCACAGATGCCCACATCTTCATCGCTTCGGTTTGCCGGCGCCATTGGTGCCCGTTAGGCACTATCGAAGTCACTTACTTCTGCTCCCGGTGCAACGCCATCTACGGACACTTGGTCACAGAGCTAGACATCACCAACTATCGCAGGGCCGTAGGACCGGTCGGAGGAAGAACCCTTTCAGTGTCCGCCGGCATCGGCGTCCTCTAACTGGAGTAACAGCTGTGAACGGCTTTGCCTCGGGGACCGCGTTCTTCCGCGCTCCTCACGGGATCCGCTGCAGCACCAGGGAAGCTGGCGGCAGCCACCTGTGTGTGACCCTGGCCCTATCACCCGCAACAAGGATGGAAGACCGTGAAAGTCATGGCTGCAGAAGTTGGCTATCTGGTGTCGCCCGGCACTTGTCCCGACACCCCTTTAACAGGCATGAGGAGCTAAACAATGTCCGCAACACTGAAACTAACGCACAAAACCATCGGAGTGGAAGTCCGCCGCGGCAGCTACGACGCCGTGGTCGACGGGAAACAGGCAGGGACCCTGGAACTGAATAAGACCATCGACATACCGCTTGAACCCGGACGCCACACCCTGCAAGTCCGCAACGGCCGAAACTCCAGCCGCACCCGGACATTCGACGTTGCCGAAGGCGAAATATCCAGCTTCCGCTGTGGAGGAAAGCGCCTTTTGCCGATCTTCCTCTTGTCCTTCGCCGTTCCGAGCCTGGCACTCTCGCTCAAGCGCGAGTAGCAGCAATCCGCGGCTGCCGCGTCCTTTGGCCATCTTGTCTTCGACGAATGCTGGCGCCTTTGATTGTGGGCATTCTCGCTAACGCGATGGTATTGATGGCCCGGTTCATGCAATCATCGCAAGGCTGCCGGCCAGCCATGGTCTCGAAGGGGCCGGGCCGTTCGGGCGAAACAGGGACGACATCGACGCCGTCGTCGGCCTTTCCCTGAACGCCGGCCTTGATGTTATGAGGCGGTCTTTTTCTCCAAGGTTGCGGGCGCTTCGTTGCTCGGCGGTGTCACCGACAATTCCAGATGCTCTTGCGTGGTCTGCAGAACTCTCAGCAGGAGTTCTCTTGCAACAGACAACAAATCGGCCACTTGGGGGTAGGCAAGTTCATAAAAGACTTGCGTGCCACGTCGGGTGGCGACGACCAAGTGATGACGCCGGAGCACGGAAAGGTGCTGCGAGAGATGGGACGCCTCAAGCCCGGTGCTGGCCAAGATATCCGAAACAGGGAGCGTCTCGGCTGCTGCGAGCAGCTCGAGCACACGTATCCGCACGGGGTGGGCCAGCCCTTTGAACAGATTCGCCTTCACTTCGTAAAGAGGCGCCTTCGGGTCAGGCATTCCGTCCATCTCGATGATCCCATTCATTAGTTGATTACTTGACAGCATATAGAACTTATCTTATCGGCAAGCTACTCGAGGAACCGCGGAACCGCCTCGGAGCAGCCGACGGGAGCCACCTTTCGAGCAGCATCGTGGTCTCATTCCGGCCCCGCCCACGGCCAAAAACATCGTGAGGCAACCCGAAATGAGTGAGAAACATCTAGTTCATGACATGATGGAATCGTCAAGTAATCAAGAAGTAAAGTAGGCCTTCGTGGACTGACGTGGTCGGATTGCGGTTCGTTCGCGATCCGAAGAATTACGCCAGTGCAGGACGGACCCAAGTTCGATGACGAGTGCTGTTCGCGGGCAACTCGCCAATCCAAATGGCTTCACCCCCCGAAAGCTGCAGAACCGACAGTGTCGGTTGCAACACTGAATTGCAAGGAGAACAGTATGCCCACACCGCCCAGCAACACCGAACAAAGTCCCCGTCTACACATGGCCCAAAATGTCACACTCTTCATAATTTCGATCGCCTGCCTCGTCGGCGGCATCTACGCCTTTTCCTTCGTGATGGAGTACACCGCAGCGGCCTTGGCCGGTGGCCTGGTCCTGATCGTGTTGTCTTTCTTTATCCCCTTGCAGCTCAGCGCCCTTTTCGATCGCAGGGCGTCCGCGACCCAAAATGCCTCAGCCCAGAATCCCTCCGCTGAACACCAACTTCAGCACCAGTTGGTGCCGTGAGGTCGAGTGGAGTGTTTGGAGAGGTCTGGACGTGAAGCACACAGGAAGCGGCATGGATGCGGCGGACTGGAACACCCACTATGCGAGCAAGGGCCAGCATTGGACGGCGCCCAATCCGTGGGTGTACTCGGAAATGAACGGAGCTCGCGCCGGCAAGGCCTTGGATCTCGGATCCGGTGATGGGAGACATGCCGTTTGGCTGGCTGAGCGCGGCTGGCGGGTTGAAGCCGTTGACTTCTCGATCCTCGGCTTGGAAATCGGAACACGCAGGGCCGAGGCCAAAAGGGTGCAGGATCGCATCGCTTGGACGATGTGTGATGTCACGGCGTTTGCTCCAGTTCCAGGGTCCGTTGACCTTGTCCTGGTTGCCTACCTCAATCTGCCCGAAATTCAGCTCAAGAAAGTACTCGCCACGGCCGTTGGTACATTGGCGCCAGGGGGACGATTACTGTTTATTAACAACGAAGCGGCCCCACTGCCCTTCACCCCCAGCCCGCAAGGGAAAGCCCGGGCGTTCTTGACACCTGGACAGATTGCCGGCTGGCTGCGCTCGGCGGGGCTGCATATTGACACGGTCGAATCCTTGTTCCGCCCCGTTCCAGGTGAACGTCAACCCGCCGTCGACTGCCTGATCTTGGGTTCGGCACCGTATTCTGCCGCGTTGCGGGCGCCAGCTCGTGAAGGAACAATTTCAGTCCGACACCCCGAGGAATTGAGGTCCAATGAAACCGCATCAAGGTCTTCATTAAGACCGTCGTTGGCATAACCACTGCGTCCACGGCGGTCGGACGTGACCCGACCCTCAATCTGCGCTTTATCGGACACCACGCAGGGGCTACCTCATGCACCGACCCGCAAGCGGCAGGAGGGGCATCCCAAAAGGGAGCCCCTCCATTTCCTGTTGAACCCACTCCCCCGGATCCACACCCGGCGCTTCCTTGGCCCGGATTCAGCGACGCACCGCGGGAAAGTACCTACTGAAGTGTCACCGCCAAAGACGCCCTAACCTGGAAATGCGGTGTAATTCCCCACACCCCTTCTTGTATGTGGGGTGAACGTTGGGCCTTGACATGCAGACAACTTCCATGGGCCGCCGTGGCACCCTGAGGCACCCCTGGTAGTAGCTGTTGAGTTCCATTTCGACGCCGATGCCGCCATTGGGAAGTGCAGTCGGACCTTGGCCGTCATCCAATACGTGCTGCCAGGTTTACATCCAGGGCACCCAGGAATTCCTCGGTGGTCAGCCATGGCTTGCCGCCACCAATCAGGGCCGCCAGATCCTTGGTCATCTTGCCGGACTCGACCGTTTTGATGACGACATCCTCCAAGGTAGCGGCAAAATCAACCACGTCAGGGGTGCCGTCCAGGGTCCCGCGGTGGCGCAGCCCTCCTGTCCACGCGAAAATTGAGGCAATCGGGTTCGTGGAGGTCCGTTTGCCTGCCAAGTGTTGGCGATAGTGGCGGGTCACCGTGCCATGCGCAGCCTCAGTCTCGATGGTTCTGCCATCCGAGGTCATGAGCACGGAGGTCATCAATCCCAATGATCCGAAACCCTGGGCAACGGTGTCGGATTGGACATCGCCGTCGTAGTTCTTGCAAGCCCAGACATAGCCGCCTTCCCATTTCATGACGGAAGCAACCATGTCATCGATCAGGCGGTGCTCATAGCCCAGACCGGCGGAGTCAAACTGCTCCTTGAACTCCGCCTCGAAGATTTCCTGGAACAGGTCTTTGAATTGACCGTCATAGGCCTTCAATATGGTGTTCTTTGTGGAGAGGTACACCGGATAGTTCCGCTTGAGCCCATAAGCAAAAGTTGCCCGGGCAAAGTCGCGGATGGAGTCATTGAAGTTGTACATGCCCATGGCCACGCCGCCGCCATCTGGGTAGGCAACGACGGTCTGCTTAATCTCCCCGGAGCCGTCCGCGGGGGTGAAGGTGAGGGTTAATGTGCCGGCGCCGGGAACCTTGAAATTGGCGGCCCGATATTGATCCCCGAAAGCGTGGCGACCGATGACGATTGGTTTGTTCCAACCCGCAACCAAGCGGGGGATGTTGGAAATGATGATGGGCTCGCGAAAGACTACTCCACCAAGAATGTTGCGGATGGTTCCGTTCGGGGAGGCCCACATTTGCTTCAAACCGAATTCCTCGACGCGAGCCTCGTCGGGGGTGATCGTGGCACATTTGACGCCGACACCATATTTCTTTATGGCGTTGGCTGCATCAATGGTGACCTGGTCGCCAGTCGCGTCACGGTTTTGGATGGAGAGATCATAGTATTTGAGATCCACCTCCAAATATGGGTGAATCAGGCGGTCTTTGATGAACCGCCAGATGATTCGGGTCATCTCATCTCCGTCCATTTCCACAACGGGACCGACAACCTTGATCTTCTTTTCAGACACAAACTCTCCTGCATTTTTGGACATGGCAAATCACCGTAATTTGTCGGGTCGATGGAGTTGACGTCAGCGAACAACGCAGACTGGGGTGGGCGCCGTCGCCGGCGGCGTGGGCCCGGCTCATTCTGTGGGCACGGGCGGTTCCGGGTTCGTCACTGAGCCCCGAGGCGAGTCCTTTGGCTGGTTCCAAGTGGTGTGCAAAATACCTTGCAGCAGCTCGCGTGCTACGGACAGCAGCGCCTTGATTTGGGGATGGGCCAACGCGTAGAACATTTGCAGTCCCCGGCGTTCGGAAATGACCAGGTGGTAGCGGCGCAGGACGGACAAATGTTGCGACAGACGCGACGCCTCGAGGCCGGTCGCCGACAGCAGCTCGGTCACAGAGACTTCCGGGGCTTCCGAGAGTCTCTCCAATATCCGAATTCTCACCGGATGTGCCAGGCCCTTGAACAGGTTGGCTTTCACCTCGTACAGCGGCGCACGGAAATCTGCCGGCTGGGCCATGACACCTCTCATCCAAGCTTTCTTGATTGACTATTTGATGAACTTATCATCAATCCGGCAAAGCGCCGACCTGCCCCTTGAGCGGCGGGCAAACCGACGGTCGCCGCGCCGGGCGGCCGCGCACACTGCGCAACTTTGCGATATGATGAATTTATAAATTAGACAACTAGCAATCGGTGCCGGGAGACAGACGTGACTACGGATCAAGGCTTGGAAATTCCCAGCCGCCCAACTGAAGCCAAAACGAAGCCACCCCGGGGGCGAACGGATGCGCCACGTTGCCCCACAGACACGGTCAACGGACTCAAGCAATCAGTGCCTGCCGACGACGGCGAATCGTCCCTGCGATGAAGCTGTACACCTACGCCCGGACCCTCCTTCCGAGCTGGCAGGATTACCGTTCACCCCGTCCGAGCTGGAGGGGGGATCTCATCGCCGGAATTACGGTGGGGATAGTGGCGCTGCCGTTGGCCCTGGCCTTCGGGGTGAGTTCGGGGGCCGGGGCCGCAAGCGGACTCGTGACCGCCATAGTCGCCGGTATCATTGCCGCCGTGTTTGGCGGCTCAAATATCCAGGTATCCGGGCCCACGGGCGCCATGGTCGTCGTGCTTGGACCCATCGTTGCAACCCACGGCCCGGGAGCCGTGGCGCTGGTAAGTCTGATGGCGGGCATCGTGGTCGCCACGGCGGGAGTTCTGAAGATCGGCAGGGTTGTCTCTTTCATTCCCTGGCCCGTGATAGAGGGATTTACCTTGGGCATCGCTGTGATCATCTTCCTACAACAGGTTCCAGCCGCCATAGGCTCCAAATCCGGCCCCAGCAGCAACGCGTTCGTCGCCGCCGTACAGTCTCTGGGTCATGTAAACGCCTCCACAGTGACCTGGACACTTGCGGCAGTGGCAGTGGTGGCCCTGGTGATGGTGCTGCTGCCGCGGATTCATCCGCAGCTGCCAGGATCCATCATCGCGATCATTGTGGTGTCAGTAGCCGCAAACCTCGCTAACCTTCCCTTGGCCAGAATTGGTGCACTTCCGCACTCGCTGCCCATCCCATCCTTGCCGGCCCTCGATGCCACCACCACCATTTCGCTGCTCGGACCAGCCCTTACTGTTGCCGCACTTGCGGCAATCGAGTCACTACTCTCGGCCCGTGTGGCCGCCGCAATGTCCGACACAGGGCCCTACGACGCAGATCGCGAACTCTTCGGGCAGGGGTTGGCTTCGATCGCATCCGGGTTCTTTGGCGGCATGCCCGCAACCGGTGCGATCGCCCGAACAGCCGTCAATGTCCGCTCCGGAGCGCGAACCAGGAAGGCCGCGATCGTGCACGCCCTGGTGCTGGTCGCCGTCGTATACCTCGCCGCCGGCGTCGTAGGACAAATTCCCCTCGCCGCCCTCTCCGGCGTCCTTATGGTCACCGCAACCCGGATGATCTCACTCGCTACGGTGCGCAGCGTTGTCCGGTCAACGCGGGCGGATGCGACAGTCTTCATCGTCACTGCGGTGATCACAGTTTCCTTTGATCTCATCATCGCAGTAGGGATCGGCATCGCGGTCGCCGCATTCTTCACGCTTCGGAATCTCGCGAACTCCGGCGGGGTGCACAGGGAGGAGCTCCCTTCCCCTGCCCGATCCGAAGACTACCAAATTGCGATCTTCCGTTTGGATGGTGCTTTGTTCTTTGGCGCGGCAGACAAGATGCTTGAGCGGGTAACGCGAATCCGTGATGTCACGGTGGTGATCCTTCGCATGTCACAGCTTCAGGTCCTCGACGCCACCGGAGCCCGTACCGTCACCGACATGGTGACGGGACTTGAACGGCGGGGAATTACAGTCCTCATCAAGGGAATCCAACCCGAACACCTCGAACTCGCAACACGAGTGGGCGTGCTCAACTCACTTCGGCACCAAAACCACCTGTTCGCCACGTTGGAGGACGCAGTCGAACATGCCCGCAGCCATGTTGACCGCCTTGAGCACAAAAAGACACCGGCCTAGGACCAGGTTTGGAGGTGCCGGCAACGACGATCACAAGATTCTTGCACCTGCTGACGGGGAAATCACCTTCCCGCGCCAGGCAGCACGCTGCAAATCCAAAGGTCTGGCTCAACCCGGGCCCTTAGTCCCTTGCCCGAGTTCACGTCCATAGGAAAGACTGGTGGTTCCGGTATAGGCAGCACGGTGCTATCAAAAAGTCGGGCGGACATGCTCCATGCCATCGAAATTCAATCCGACAGGAAGGACGGTCATGGACCAGGCAACTTCGCCCTCGCCACCAAAAAGCCACGACGGGCCTATCACGGTCTTCATCCTCGACGACCATGAGCTTGTCCGGCTGGGCCTGCAAGAGCTTCTCGAGGGTGAGGGCTTCAAGGTGGTCGGCTCCACCGGATCCGCGCAGGAAGCCGCGCGCCATATACCAGCGCTACATCCGGATGTCTCCATTCTCGATGCCAGGCTTCCCGATGGAACGGGCATTGAGGTTTGCCGCGACGTGCGATCCGTGGACCCCTCGCTTCATTGCCTGATCCTCACCAGCTACGACGACGAGCAAGCCCTCAGGGGCGCCGTCCTGGCGGGGGCGTCCGGGTACGTCATGAAGGAAATCGGCGGAACCGACCTGCTGACATCCCTGCGCCGGACGGCAGCCGGCGAATCACTTTTCAGTGCCGCTATTGTCGAACGAGTCGTCCAGGGGATTTCCACGCCCAGCCGGCTGGATCCGCGAACCTCTGCCCTCACCCCACAGGAACGCCGGGTCCTGGCGCTCATTGGGCGGGGACTGACCAATAGGGAAATTGGAGTTGAAATGTTCCTGGCGGAAAAAACCGTCAAGAACTACGTCTCCTCATTGCTGGCAAAGCTGGGTTTTGAGCGACGAACCCAGGCTGCGGTCTTTATCACCGACACGACATGGAAGAACCAACCCAGCCATGACTGAGAAGCCGCGCCCGCATCGACCCACAGGCGCCCCCCGGCAGCCGATCGCCGACACGGCATGAACAACCATCTGGATCGATACCGCCACGTCGCCGAGATCCTGGCAAGGAACGGTCTTGACGTCCTGGTCTCCGCCACGGGACTCGAGCGCCGGCTCGGCGGCCTCGCCGGCTCCGGCAGGGCCGCCACGCCAAATCCGCAACGCCTCCGACTCGCGTTGGAGGAGCTGGGGCCCGTCTTCATCAAGCTCGGCCAAATGCTTTCCACCCGCCCGGACCTGCTGCCGGACGACTACATCGCCGAGCTGGCCAAGCTCCAAGACGGGGCCCCACCACTGGCCGCGGACACGGTCCGCGCCCTGATCACCCAAGAACTCGGCCAGGCGCCGGAAGAGATCTTTGCCGCGTTCGACGACGTTCCGCTTGCCAGCGCCTCCATCGGCCAGGCCCATGAAGCGACCCTGCGCGACGGCACGGCCGTCGTCATCAAGGTCCGGCGGCCCGGCGTGGTCGCCGCGGTCATCGAAGATCTGGACATCCTGCACAACCTGGCCACGTTCGCCACCCACAACTGGGCGGCTGCCGCCGACTACAATCTGGCGGGCATCGCCGCGGATTTCGCCACGACACTCAGGGCGGAACTCGACTACCTCCAGGAGGGCCGAAACGCTGAGCGCTTTGCCGTCAATTTTGCCGCCGAAGCAGACATCCACATTCCGAGGATCCATTGGCCGACCACCACGTCCCGGGTCCTCACGATTGAGCGAATTCGCGGGATCAAGGTCGACCGGCTTGAAGAGCTTGACGAGGCTGGACTTGACCGGCACGAACTGGCGGACCGCGCGGCCCGGGCCGCGGCAAAAATGGTGTTCGTCGACGGTTTCTTCCACGCCGACCCCCACCCGGGCAACTTGTTTGTCGAACCGTCAGGTGCGATCGGACTGATCGATTTTGGCATGGTTGGCGAAGTTGGAAAACCACTTCGCGAGCAGCTGGGCCGGCTCTTGCTTGCGTTCACCTCCAACGACCCGGGCCGCATCAGCAGCGCACTGCTGGACCTGTCCACGGGTGTCCACCCTCCGGACCGGCGAGCCCTTCGCACGGATACGGCCCGGTTCATGCAGCTGTACCAGGGAAAGAGCCTCGGACAGCTTTCTATTGCTCCCCTGGTGACCCAGATGCTGGCCATCCTGCGCACCCATCATCTCCAGCTGCCCCGGGAAATGGCGCTGCTCGTGAAGATGCTGCTCATGACAGAGGGCCTCGGCGCCCGCCTGGACCCCGATTTCAGCCTCGGCGAGGTCCTCAAACCCTATGCCAGGACCCTGGCGCTGGAGCACTTCGAACCCCGCAACATTGCCGCAATTCTCGGGCGGCTGGGTTGGACGGCCGCAGATCTTGGATCGGGCTTGCCGGAAATGCTGGAGCGGCTCGCAGTGCGCATGGAAGACGGCGTCGAAGTGCATTTGCGAGCCGCCGAGCTGGAACCGCTGGTCAGCCGGGCGGAACAGATTGGCAACCGGCTGGTGGCCGGCATGATTGCCGCCGCCTTTATCCGTGGCATTGGTGACTTGACGGCCGCGGACCGTGACCGGCTTAAGACTTGGTCAAATCCCCTCATTGCCGGAGGCCTTGGCGCGGTCGGGGCTTTGGGTGCCTACCTTTCCGTGACAAGCAGGAGGCGGAGGCATCGGGGCGACCGACAGTGAGCAGATGCCATGTCAGTACCGCTCTGGTTCCGGGCCCAGGGCAAAGCGCCGGCCGCTGATGGAAGTGGGCGTGATCTCCACATACGTCCATTTCAGGGTTGGTATCCAGTTGTGCAGGGGGAGTTCGTTGGCTGCGTCAATCTCAGTCTGGGATTCGAGGATTCGTGCCGTACCCCTGACCACTACGCTCCAGGCCTCTTCCGTGGTGGTGTGGTCCGCTTCAAAGGCCACCTTGGGGTTAATGGCCAATTCGGCCAACTTGGTACCCGGGTTGGTGCGGATGAACAACAGGCCGCCGTGGGCCAGGAAGTTCAAGGGGTAGATGTCCGGGGTGTTGGTGAAACTGACGGCAAGGCGGCCGAACTGGCTGCCCTCGAGCAGTCGCCACGACTCTTCGGCTGATAGGACGGTTCCGGGTTCTCCATTGCTAGGCATGCCTTGATTCTCCCCGCAGGCGGCGAGGCTGCCTAGGGCCAAAAGGCACGGTATGGCTCGGGACGACACTGACCGCGGCGTCAGGGACTTTGTGCCCTAGCTGAAAAGGGCAGGCAGATCTAGACTCGGCAACATGACGAATACACCAGCCCCGGTGGGAACCACTGTCCTGGCGGCCCACGAGTGTTGGCAGTTGCTGCGCACGGTTTCCCTAGGCCGCATGGCGGTATGGGTCAAGGACCACCCGGACATCTTCCCCATCAATTTCACGGTCGACCACAGCACCCTTGTCTTTAGAACCGGAGACGGCACCAAGCTGGCCGCAGCACTTGGCGGGACGCCCGTCGCCCTTGAGGCGGACGGTGTGGACCCCAACACGGGCATCGCTTGGAGCGTCGTGGCCAAGGGCGAGGCGGCCGCAATCCTTTCGATCAGTGAGGTCATCGATACCGCCGGGATGCCTCTTTTTCCGTGGCAAGAGGGTCACAAGGACCACTTCATACGCATCACCCCATCGTCGGTCACGGGCCGCCGATTCAAGGTCACGGAGCCAAAAACCTGGTGGGATCCGCTGGCGGCTGCACCCCATGCGGCGCCGGAATGACCCTCATCGAACCCGCCGGCGTCGAGCACCTGGCCAAGGCGCAGTGTTGGGAACTTTTGAAGAGCCAGGTTGTTGGCCGCCTCGGGGTCATCTATGCCGGCCATCCCGAGATCTTTCCGGTGAACTACGCCGTGCACAACGGCTCGGTGGTGTTCCGCACCTCGTCGGGGACGAAATTGGCGGGGGCGCTGCACAGTGCACAGGTGGTGTTTGAAATCGATGGTTACGATCCTCGTGCCGAACAGGCCTGGAGCGTGATCCTGCGCGGAAGCGCACAGGAAATCCCCGCCCCCTCCGAGCCCCTCAACCCAACCTTGCAGCCGTGGCAGACCGGTGCCAAGGACCACGTGGTCCGGATCTACACGCTGGGCCTGAGCGGTCGGCGCTTCCGAGTCACCGAACCCGACATTTGGATGACCCCCGTCACCGATCCGAGGCGCGCATCCTTCGAATAATAGGATCCGCGGTTATGCGGTTCGGGCTAGGACCACCGGGCACGGCAACTTCATGAGGACGTGCTGGGTCACGGACCCCATGATCACGTGCTGGACTGATGCCCTCCCGGGGCTGCCCAGGACAAGCAGGCAGGCACCCGTGGACGCGTCAATGAGCGCTTGGGCAGGGTCGGTTCCTTTCTCAAACCTGGCGTGCACCGTCAGTTCTTGGTGTCTGGCCCGCACCTTGGCAACACCGTCTTCCAGGAGCTGCCGTTGCCCTGGTTCCGCGTCGGCGCCCAGTGCCGCGCCAACGTTGCTGTCGCGAAGCCATCCATGAGGAGCCTTGGGGGCGTAAAGGACCGTCAATTCCTGCCCGGCATTTTCGGCTTCGCCGGCGGCCACTTCGGTGGCAAGTTCGGCGGCAGCGGAACCGTCATATCCAACCACGACGCCGGCACTTCCGGCATCCCACCTTGCCGGAACCACCGCCACCGAACACTGGGCGATCGTGGCGATTTGGAGGTTGACCACGCCGAACATCTCACCGTGGACGTTGGCTGCCCGGTCCGTCCCCACAACGACCATGGCCGCTTCGGCAGACAGCTCGGCGAGCACGGGTGCGGGTTCGCCATGGCCCATGCTTGTCCGCACGGCGGCCGAGGGTGCAATCGTGCGTACCCTTGACGCTTCGCTGTCGAGGAGACCGCGAAGGATCAGCTCCACGTCGGCGTATTGCTTGTGGCCGGGCCACACAAGGTAGTCGGGAATGACATGAACCAGATGGAGGCCGAGGCCAAGCTGGGATGCCCGTAGTGCCGCCCAGTCGACGGCGGCCCTGCTGGAGGGCGAGCCGTCCACGCCGACCGTGAGTTCCTGCTGTGCCGACATGGGGATGTCCTTCCGCACTGTTCCCGCGCACGCTGCGCCTGCTACAACCAACACTAGGTGCACGGGCCGCTGCCGCCGAGAGGCGAAAGGCTCTTTCTTTGACCGCACAAGGAACCAGGGCCCTTTTGCCCTTACCCGACGCCGATTCCGGGGGCTAGGCTGGCCTTGGGCTTCAACACCGGCCGGGCCTGCACCGGCGCGCCGGATGGCGGGTAGCAATGGCCGCATTGGAGGACAATGGAATCCAGGGACACCACGGGCACCGAGCTCGGCCGCCCCGGCAAACGGCGGTGGCTGCGGGTGGCCATCCCGGCGGCCATGCTGCTCGTGGCCATCTGGTGGGTCATCGTGCCCCAGTACGCCAGTGCTGTTGAGAGCCTGGAATCCCTCCAACGGATCTCCCTGCCCCTCGTGCTGACCGCCGTCGTACTTGAGCTGTTGTCACTGGCTGCCTACTCCCTGCTAACCGGCTCGATCCTGGGTGCCGGGCGGCCAAGGTATTTCACGACTCTGCGCATCGACCTGGCCGGACTGGCCGTCAACCATGCGGTGCCCGGCGGTGGCGCCACAGCAGCGGCCGCGCGCTATCGCTTGCTGCTGCATTCCGGCGTCCACCCGCCAAACGCGCTGGCCGCGGCAGCCATTGAAGTCACCGTCTCCAATCTTGTCCTGGCAGCCTTCTTTGGGGTCGGATTGCTCATATCGCTGACCACGGCATGGTCCAACATCTATTACCGCACCGCGTCATTGGGGGCACTGGCGGCCCTGTCGGCCACGGGCATCGGCGTTTGGCTGCTGACCCGGCACACCGACGAAACCGTCACGGTTGCCGGAAAATTGGCGCGGCGGTTTCCCGTCGTCAAGGCCGAGTCCACGGAACCGTTCTTGCGTCAGATGGCCGGCCAAATCGTCCAGTTGGCGAAGAATCCGCAGCAGCTGGCGGCCGTTCTGTGGTTTGCGGCCATGAATTGGATACTTGATGCGGCGGCCTTGTGGGTCGTGCTGGCGGCGTTTGGCCACCACCTCGGTTTGGGCCCCTTGCTGACCGTGTACGGCGTCGGCAACATTTTGGCCACTCTGCCGCTGACGCCGGGCGGCCTCGGACTCGTCGAAGGTGTCATGGTGCCGGCCCTGCTCGGCTTCGGCACGCCGGCCGGTGTTGCCCTCCTGGGCGTTATCGGTTGGCGGTTGCTGCAATTTTGGCTGCCCCTCCCGCTGGGTGCGGCGGCCTATCTGTCGTTGACTCTGGGTACCTTCAGAAAAGGTGGGCCCCGGCCGCATCAGCCGTCACGGCGCGCCCGGACATGAGCGCCTGCCTTGTCAACCACGGGCCCGGGGACGCTAAAGCGGGCGGCACGGCGTTGAATGTGGTGGATGCGTCCGCGCCAGCGCACCGCGGACGGCTGCTGGATAGGGCGGGCGAAGAACCACTGTTTGGCAAATTCCACCAGCACCAAGTAGACCGCCGTCATGAGCAAAAGGGCCAGAAAGAACGGCACCGGCAACGGTTCAAATCCCAGCACACCCTGCAGTGGGGACAACGGCAGGTAGATGCCGAGCACCACAACGCCCAACGACGCTCCGAGAAGTCCTGCCGACGGGCGGCTTCGGAAGAATGGCACGCGGCGGGTTCTGATGGCAAAGATGATCAGGGTCTGGGTGGCGATGGATTCAATGAACCAGCCGGCCCGAAATTCACCCGGTGCGGCATGGAAGACAAGAAGCATCAATCCGAAGGTGGCAAAGTCGAAAAGTGAGCTGATGGGGCCAAACAACAGCATGAAGCGGCGAATGAACGCAATGTCCCAATGGGATGGGGCCAGGAGTTGTTCCTTGTCCACCCGGTCCCCCGGAATGGCCAACTGGCCGGTGTCGTACAGGAGGTTGTTGAGCAGGATCTGGCCCGGCAGCATGGGCAAGAAACTGAGGACCACCGACGCCGCGGCGGCACTGAACATGTTGCCGAAGTTGCTGGACGTTCCCATGAGGACGTACTTGATGGTGTTGGCAAAGATCCTCCGGCCCTCCCGCACGCCCTCGGCCAGGACTCCCAGGTCCTTGTCCATCAGCACGATGTCCGCGGCGTCCTTGGCAACGTCGGTGGCGGTTTCCACGGAGATGCCGACGTCGGCCTGGTGCAGGGCCAGGGCATCGTTGACGCCGTCGCCCAAAAACGCGACGGCACGGCCCTGCTGTCGCAGCAGCTTGATCAGGCGAGCCTTTTGCTCCGGCGACACGCGGGCAAAGATGCCCGCCTCCCGTGCCGCCTCGCCAAGTTCCGGATCCGCCATCGCATCCATCTGGACTCCCGTCAGCGTGCCACCCGAGACCAGTCCCAAGTCACGGCACACCTTCTCGGCAACTTTGGCGTTGTCACCCGTGGCGACCTTGACAGCAATGCCCAGAGTCGCCAGCTCGACCAGCGACTGGCTGGCATTGGCCTTGGGCGCGTCCAAGAACACCAGGAAGCCCGCCAGCACCAGGTCATTTTCATCCACCGGCCCGATCGCACCCAGGACCCCGGCATCGCGGGTGGCAACGGCGATGACCCGCGCCCCGGCGTCGTACTGTTCATCCAGTCGTGCCAGCGCCTGCGGCGGCACGTCATGGCACAGCCGCAGAACGTCCTCCGGCGAACCCTTCGTCACAAGGCTCCTGGCGCCGGCGGGATCCTCCACAAGAACGCTGGTCATCCGGCGCCCGTGGTCGAAGGGAATGATGTCCAGTCGCTGCCGCGCTGACGGATCAAAGGTCCGGGCTTGGGGAGATTCCCACAGCGCGGCGTCAAGGGGGTTGGCTCCGAGGACGGAGACAGCTCCGTGGGAATAGTCAATCTCCGTGGATTCCAACCCCAGGGAGAACAGGTCCTCCTCGGAAATCCCGGGGTGGATGGGCAGTGCCGCCGTAAAGCTGATGTGGCCCTCAGTCAGTGTCCCGGTCTTGTCCGTGACCAGCACATCCATGTCGCCCAGGTCCTCGATGCAGATGAGGCGCTTGACCAGCACCTTCCGCTTGGCCAGCGCCCGGGTACCGGCGGCCAGGCAGGTGCTCACGACGGCGGGCAAGAGTTGCGGTGTGATGCCGACGGCGATGGCGAGCGAGAACAACAACGAATCGATCAGGGGCCGGCCCAGCAAGAGGTTGGCGATGAAGATCAGTGTTGTCAGGACAATCGCCACCTGGAGCAGGAGGAATGAGAACCGTTTCAAGCCCAGCTGGAATTCCGTCTGCGGCTGGTGCTCGCCCAGGCCCAGGGCGATCCGGCCAAATTCGGCGCGACCGCCCGTGGCCACCACGACGCCGGTGCAGCTGCCCGCCTGGACGATGGTGCCCATGAAGAGGCAACAGCTCAGGTCCCCCAGTGACGCATCCCCCACGATGGGGACGGTGTCCTTGTCCGCCGGAAGCGACTCCCCAGTGAGAATGCTCTCGTCACAAAGCAGGTCCTCGCTGTGAAGGACCCTGATGTCGGCAGGCACAATGGCGCCCAGGGTCAGGCGGACCACATCGCCTGGCACCAGCTTCACGACGTCGATCTGGCGTTCGTTGCCGTCCCGGAGGACCACAACGGTGTGCGTGACGCGGGAATGCAACGCCTCGGCGGCCCGTTCGGCCCGAAATTCATTGCTGAACCCCAGGCCGACACTGACCACCAGGATGACGCCAATGACGATCGAGTTCGTGGCGTCGCCCAAGAACACTGACAGGCCGGCCGTAACGATCAACAGGATCAGGATGGGGCTGCGGAATTGGCGGCCCAGCACGCTCCATGGGCTGGCCTTGTGGGATCGCAACGCGTTGGGGCCCACCGCTTCCAGCCGGCCGGCCGCCGCTGCGCTGTCCAGGCCCTGCTCAGTTGACTGCAGTTCTTGGAGGACTTGGGCGCCCGTCCGGTGGGCGGAATCGGCCATCGACAGCAGTGCGGCGCCGGGCACCTCAGCGGTTGTGGACAGGCTCACCGGTCTCCTGACCCGGCGCTGCTGCGGCGGCAACCGGCGCCGAGGTCCCACGGTGTACCACCAGGACCGCGCAGGTGGCGTGCTCAACGCACGCCTGGCTGACTGATCCCAACAACAGGCCGGCAAATCCGCCGTGCCCCCGGGAACCCACGATGATCATCCGTGCGGTGCGGCCGGCGTCAATCAACACCTGGGCCGGGTTCCCCCTGCGGCACTGGCTGCGCAGCCCTTTCGGGGGCTCATCGCCAAAGGCCTCGGCCAGTGCGTCCGTGAGCGCATCCGTGGCATCCGCTTCCGGGTCCCACTCCGTGGCGGCGTAGGGGCCCACAACCGTTTCAAAATGCCAGGCCGTCACAGCCGTGATCTGCGCGCCGAGGGTGGGCGCCAGGGCCGCAGCCCATCTGAGCGCCAGCACCGATTCGGGCGATCCGTCCACTCCGACGACAATGCGAGATTCGCTACTCGCTGCCGTATTCGGCTCTTCCATGACCGCCACCAACCCTTTCATCCCTGCTCGGCGCCCTGGCGCATCCCCGCGTCGCCGGGACTGCGCGACTTGCTGTCGCCTTCGGACCAGGGCCTTCCGGTTCAATACTTCCCGCACCGGCGTGGCCTTGCACAGGGTCCAAGGTCCCTATCGGCGAGCTGGGCCTCGTGGGAGGCTGTACTTCGAGGGACATTTTGATCCTGTGCGGGTGGACCAACCCCGACCCGGGGGTCGAAGCCGCCAACGAGCACATGGAGCCAGACGTGAATAACCAGCTAAGCGAGTTCGCAATCCCGCTGTACGATGGCGCCGAGCACGTTGTTGTCCCTGAAGCCTTTGACCTTCTCACCAGGTACTGGGATGCCGCCAACTACCTGACCGTGGCGCAAATCTACCTACAGGACAATGCCCTGCTGCGGCGGCCGCTGACGGCCGGGGACATCAAGCCCCGGCTGCTGGGTCACTGGGGCACCAGCCCGGGACTGTCTCTGCTTTACGTCCATCTCAACCGGCTGATTCGCAATACCGGGGCGAAGATGCTTTTCGTTGCTGGCCCCGGCCATGGCGGTCCCGCCGTCGTCGCGAATCTTTACCTCGAAGGGTCCTACTCCGAAATCTATCCCCAGGCCAGCCGGGATTTAGCGGGGCTCCAGCACTTGATCAGGCAGTTCTCCACCCCCGGCGGCATTCCAAGCCATGTGGGCCCAGCCACTCCCGGTTCCATCCATGAAGGAGGAGAGCTGGGCTATTCATTGGCACACGCAACGGGTGCCGCGATGGACAACCCCGAGCTCATCGTGGCCTGCGTTGTGGGCGACGGCGAAGCGGAAACGGCTCCCTTGGAGGGCGCCTGGAAGGCCCCGGCGTTCCTGAACCCGGGCAGGGACGGGGCCGTCCTGCCCATCTTACACCTCAACGGCTACAAGATCTCCGGGCCCACGGTGCTGGGGCGCCAGTCCGATGAGCAGGTCATGGCACTGTTGAGGGCGCACGGATGGGATCCGGTGGTCGTCTCCGGCAACGATCCTGCCCTTGTCCACCCCGCGCTTGCCCGGGCACTTGAGCACGCGCACGCACGGATTCTGCGGATCCAGGCCGATGCCCGGAACCACGGGACCACCGGCCCGGCGCTGTGGCCGGCCATCATCCTGCGCACGCCCAAGGGCTGGACCGGGCCGGCAATGGTGGACGGTGTTCCCGTGGAGGGAACGTTCCGTGCCCATCAGGTACCGCTGGCCGGGGTGCGGGAAAACCCGGCCCATTTGGCCCAGCTGGAGGCCTGGTTGCGCTCCTACAAACCAGAGACGCTTTTTGACGACGACGGGCGGCTGCTGCCCGAGCTGGCCGCCCTTGCCCCGGCCGGTCAATTGCGCATGGGGGCGAGCCCCTGGGCCCACGGAGGTCCCACAGTGGCACCACTGCCGATTCGCCCCTTGGAAGACTATGCCGTGGACGTTGGCACCCCCGGGTCCGTCAAGCATGAGACCACACGGCCCTTGGGCGAAATGCTCCGGGACATTTACACGGACACCACGGATGATCCGCGGTTCCGTTTGTTCTGCCCGGACGAGACCAACAGCAACCGCCTGGGCGCCGTCTTTGAGGTCACCGACAGGTGCCTCATGGAGCCGGCGCACGACGGCGATGCCCACCTCTCCCCCGACGGGCGGGTCATGGAGGTCCTCTCGGAGCACCTTTGCCAGGGCTGGTTGGAAGGTTATGTCCTCACGGGCCGGCACGGGCTTTTTGCCACCTATGAGGCGTTTGCCATGGTGAGCGCCTCCATGACCATCCAACACGCAAAATGGTTGCAACATGCCCGGGAGCTTCCGTGGCGGAACCCCGTTCCCAGCCTGAACATCCTCCTCACATCGACGTGTTGGCGCAATGACCACAACGGTTTCAGCCACCAGGGACCAGGCCTGATCGACACGGTCCTCTCGCTGTCCGGATCTGTCATCCGCGTCTACCTGCCACCGGATTCCAATACCCTCCTGGCCACGGCCGAGCATGTCCTACTGAGCAAGGACTACGTAAACCTGGTGGTCGTGGACAAGCAGGCCCACCCGCAGTACCTCTCACTTGAGGACGCACGCCGCCATGCCGCCGCCGGCGCCTCGATCTGGCACTGGGCCGGCACAGAGAACCCGGATTCGGCTTCCGGGCCGGACGTGGTCCTGGCCTGCGCCGGCGATGTTCCCACGGAAGAAACCCTCGCCGCCGCCTGGCTTCTCCAACGGTACGTGCCGGGTCTGTCCATTCGGGTGGTGAACGTGATGGATGCCCTTGTGCTGCCACCGCAAGACGTCCACCCGCACGGGATCCCGGACGCCGACTTTGAAGGGCTGTTCACGCCTGACGGCGAGGTGATCGTGGCATGGCACGGCTATGCCCGCGCCTTCCACCAACTCCTGCACGGCCGCCGGAACCCGGGCCGCTTCCATGTCAGGGGCTACAGCGAACAAGGCACCACAACCACCCCGTTCGACATGGTGGTCCTGAATCGGATGAGCCGATACCACCTGGCGTTGGAGGCCCTGGACCGGGCGGGCATGCACTTTGACGGGGCACAGGAATTGGCCGTTCATTGCCACGCGATGCTCAAGAAGCACGAAAGCTACATCCGTGAGCATCTGGAGGATCTGCCGGAGATTCGCGAGTGGGTCTGGACTCCGGCGGGCAAAGAAAGGAATGCACCATGAGCAGCAAACTCCACCCTTCCGCCATCATCGTCGGTGTTGACGGCTCGGAACCCTCCATTGCGGCCCTGCGGGAAGCCGAACGCCTGTCCATCAGGCTGGGCGCACCCGTCCAGGCCCTGACGTGCTGGACCATTCCCACTTTTTACCAGGTTCCCTACTCCTTGGGCACCTTCGACTTCAAGGGTGCGGCACAGGGAATCCTCGACACCGCAATCGAGGCCGCATTTGGCCTGGACTGGCCCAAAAACCTGACCACCCGGCTGGAACAGGGGCCTCCCCGGCAG